>NZ_JASCXL010000051.1:0-67119 GCF_030010595.1 Streptomyces sp. CC224B
CGTCCTCGCCACCGGCGACGTGGGCGCCGACGACGACTTCTTCGCCCTCGGCGGCGACTCCATCCTCGCCGTCCGCGCCCCACGCGCGTGTCGGGTGCCACCGCACGGACACGACCGTACGGACCGGTGCCTACTGGTCCCGGTACATCTCCGCGACCAGGAACGCCAGGTCGAGCGACTGGCTGCGGTTGAGCCGCGGGTCGCAGGCCGTCTCGTAGCGCTGGTGCAGGTCGTCGACGAAGATCTCGTCACCGCCGCCCACGCACTCCGTGACGTCGTCGCCGGTGAGCTCCACGTGGATGCCGCCCGGGTGGGTGCCGAGGCCCTTGTGCACCTCGAAGAAGCCCTTGACCTCGTCGAGCACGTCGTCGAAGCGGCGGGTCTTGTGGCCGGAGGCCGCCTCGAAGGTGTTGCCGTGCATCGGGTCGGTCACCCAGGCGACCGTCGCACCGGACGCGGTGACCTTCTCGACGAGCTCCGGGAGCTTGTCGCGGATCTTGTCCGCGCCCATGCGGACGATGAAGGTCAGCCGGCCGGGCTCGCGGTCCGGGTCGAGGCGGTCGATGTACTGGAGCGCCTCCTCCGCGGTCGTCGTCGGGCCGAGCTTGATGCCGATCGGGTTGCGGATCCGGGAGGCGAACTCGATGTGCGCGCCGTCGAGCTGGCGGGTGCGCTCACCGATCCACACCATGTGGCCGGACACGTCGTAGAGCTGGCCGGTGCGGGAGTCGACGCGGGTCAGCGCCGACTCGTAGTCGAGCAGCAGCGCCTCGTGCGAGGAGAAGAACTCGACCGTCTTGAACTCCTCCGGGTCCGTGCCGCAGGCCCGCATGAAGTGCAGCGCGTTGTCGATCTCGCGCGCGAGCTGCTCGTAGCGCTGGCCGGAGGGGGACGACTTCACGAAGTCCTGGTTCCAGGCGTGCACCTGGCGCAGGTCGGCGTAGCCGCCGGTGGTGAAGGCGCGCACCAGGTTGAGCGTCGACGCGGAGGCGTTGTACATCCGCTTGAGACGCTCGGGGTCCGGGATCCGGGCCTCTTCGGTGAAGTCGAAGCCGTTGACGGAGTCGCCGCGGTAGGTCGGCAGCGTCACGCCGTCGCGGGTCTCGGTCGGCTTGGAGCGCGGCTTCGAGTACTGCCCCGCGATGCGGCCCACCTTGACCACGGGCACGGAGGCGGCGTACGTGAGCACGGCGCCCATCTGCAGCAGGGTCTTCAGCTTGGCCCGGATGTGCTCGGCGCTCACGGCGTCGAACGACTCCGCGCAGTCGCCGCCCTGGAGGAGGAACGCCTCGCCCCGGGCGACGGCTCCCATACGGGCGCGCAGCGCGTCACACTCGCCCGCGAAGACCAGCGGGGGATACGACTCGAGGTCCGCGATCACATCGCGCAGAGCCTCGGCATCGGGGTACTCGGGCTGCTGCGCCGCGGGCAGGTCTCGCCAGGTCGCCTTGGCGGCGACGGCGTGGGAATCAGCGTTCACGGTCACGCGTCAACCCTACGGGGTCACGAGGGGCGTCCAGCCACGCGCTCACAAAGTGAGACGGTTCCGCCAGGGCGCGCGCGGCGCCGCGAGCGCCAGGCGCCGGTGCGTGCGCCGCAGCATCAGGCGGGCCATCGGCGGGTGGAAGAACCGCACCAGACCCCAGTAGAGCCGCCCCCGGACGGTGTCGGCGCGCACGGCGGTGCACAGCCACACGTGCCGCTCGTCGACCAGCAGCGAGGCCCGGGCGGTCAGGCCCGCCACGTCCACGTCGAGGAGCAGCTCGCCGCCCTCGCGGGCGAGGACCGGGAAGGCGTCGCGCAGGACGCCGGTCCAGGCCTCGGGGTCGCGGGGCAGGCCGGGGAGCAGGGGCATGCGGTACGCGTCGCGGTACCCGGGGCCGTCGACGGCGTGGCGGATCAGCCGGGCCTCCGCGGGCCAGTCGGCGGTCTCGGGGCGGGGCCAGCCGAGCCGGTTGAGCAGCCGTACGCGGGGTGTCCAGGCGACGGGACAGGGGCACTCGCCGGTGGCGGCGCGCTCGAAGTTGTCCAGGACCTCCTCGACCATCGTCTCGTGCACGGGCCGGATCGCCGTCGGCCACAGCACCCGCTCCAGGCCCCTCGGCTCCATCTCCAGGACGTGCCGCACCCGGCAGCGCCGCTCCCCCAGCGGCTCGACCCGGATCTCGTGGAAGCCGTTCGCCGGGTCGGTGAAGTCGAAGCGGACGCGGCGCCCGGGCTCGTAGGCCGTCACGCGGTAGCGCACCGGGCCGTGCCCGCCGAAGGCGCCGACGGCGAGCGGGCCGTCGAAGGTCATCGCGGGCCAGGCGGGGGTGGGGAAGACCGGGTCGTCCGGCGCGGACAGGCGGTCGAGCAGCGCCCCGACCGCGTCGGCCGAGGCCTTGACGACCCGCTCGTGCTCATTGCGTACGACACCCACGGCGCACCTCCATACGCTGGCGTATGGTCACCGTACGGTACCGTATGGTCATGGCGCAACGGCAGCGGGGGCGGACCCCGGCGAAGGCCCGGCTCACCGCACAGGACTGGGCGGACGCCGCCCTCGTCGCGATCGGCGAGGGCGGGCTCGCGGCCGTCGCGGTGGAGCCCCTCGCGGTCCGCCTCGGCACCACCAAGGGCAGCTTCTACTGGCACTTCGCCAACCGCGACGCGCTCATCGAGGCGGCCCTTGAGCGCTGGGCGGAGGTCCACACCGAGGGGATCATCAGCGAGGTCGAGCAGGAGCCGGACATCCGCCGGCGGATTCGGCTGCTGTTCGCCGAGGCCGTCAGCGCGGCCTCCGCCGACCCCCTGGAGGTCACGCTGCTCGCGACCGCCTCGCACCCGCGGGTGGCCGCGGCGCTGCGGCGCGTGACCGAGCGCCGGGTGGAGTACGTCGCCGGGCTCTTCGCCACGCTCGGCTTCTCCGCCCCGGAGGCGCGCCGCCGGGGCCTGCTCGCGTACACGGTCTACCTGGGCCACGCCCAGCTCGGGCACGCGGCGCCGTCCGTGCTGCCCGGCGAGGACGAGTTCGGCCCCTATCTGGACGAGGCGCTCGACGTGCTGATGGCGCGCTGATGGCGGGCTGACGATGCGCTAGGGTGCGGGGCATGTTCACGCAGTCGACCCGCTCCTGGTGGTGGCCCGCTCCTTCGGCGGCCCACTGACTGCGCGTACCCCGCAGACATCACGAAGGCCGCCCGAGGGGCGGCCTTCAGTGTTTCCGGACAGGTTCCGGACCGGCCGTCCCTCTCCTCGCGGGCTTCCGAGCTCTCGCGCTCCCCCGCTCCCGACGAGAAGGACAGGACCAGGACCGTGCACCTGACCGACCTGCTGACCGACGACCGCCCCTTCGCCCTGCTGCGGCGCCGCACGCCCGGCCGCGACCACGACACGGTGGAGGTCCTGCGCGGCCCCGTCGCCGCGTACGACCGGCTCGCCGACCTTCCCGACGGGCTGGCGCTCGTGCCGTTCCGGCAGATCCGCGAGCGCGGCTTCGACGTCGTGGACGACGGCACCCCGCTCACGGTCCTCACGCCCGAGGAGACGTACGAACTCCCCCTGGAGCAGGCGCTGGCGGAGCTGCCCGCGCACGAGGTGCGGGTGGAGGGCCACGGCTTCGACGTCGGCGACGACGCGTACGCCGAGACCGTCGGCCGGGTGCTGCGCGAGGAGATCGGGCGCGGCGAGGGCGCGAACTTCGTGATCCGGCGGACGTACGAGGGACGGATCCCCGGGTTCGGGCGGGCCGACGCGCTGGCGCTGTTCCGCCGGCTGCTCGTGCAGGAGCGGGGCGCCTACTGGACGTACGTCGTGCACACCGGCGGGCGGGAGGCGGGCGGGCGGACGCTCGTCGGCGCGAGCCCCGAGGTCCATGTGCGCATGTCCGGCGGCACGGTGGTGATGAACCCGATCAGCGGCACCTACCGCTACCCCGCCGAGGGGCCCACCGCCGACGGTCTGCTGCGCTTCCTGGCCGACGCCAAGGAGACCGAGGAGCTGTCGATGGTCGTCGACGAGGAGCTCAAGATGATGTGCACCGTCGGCGACATGGGCGGGGTGGTGGTCGGGCCGCGGCTGAAGGAGATGGCCCACCTGGCGCACACCGAGTACGAGCTGCGCGGCCGCTCCTCGCTGGACGCGCGGGAGGTGCTGCGGGAGACGATGTTCGCGGCGACGGTCACCGGCTCGCCGGTGCAGAACGCCTGCCGGGTCATCGCCCGCCACGAGGCGGGGGGCCGCGGCTACTACGCCGGGGCCCTGGCGCTCGTCGGCCGGGACGCCGGCGGGCAGACCCTGGACTCGCCGATCCTGATCCGCACCGCCGACATCGACGCGGACGGCCGCCTGCGGGTGCCGGTCGGCGCGACGCTGGTACGCGGCTCGGACCCGGCCGGCGAGGTGGCGGAGACCCACGCGAAGGCGGCGGCCGTGCTCGCCGCGCTGGGGGTGCGGCCGGGGCGGCCGCACGGCGAGGACGCCCGGCCCGCGCTGGCCGGCGACCCGCGGGTGCGGGCGGCGCTCGACGCGCGGCGGGCGGGGCTCGCGCCGTTCTGGCTGCGGATGCAGGAGACGGCGCGCGAGCTGTCCGGGCACGCCCTGGTCATCGACGGCGAGGACACGTTCACCGCGATGCTGGCGCACGTGCTGCGCTCGGCGGGGCTCGGCGTCACCGTGCGCCGGTACGACGAGGCGGGGCTGGCGCAGGCCCTGGCCCGCCACGAGGGCCCGGTGGTGCTCGGCCCCGGCCCCGGCGACCCGTCGGACCCGGCGGACCCGAAGATGCGGCTGCTGCGCGGGCTCGCCGCCGGGCTCATCCGCGAGCGGCGGCTGCCGGTGCTCGGCGTGTGCCTGGGCCACGAGCTGATCGCGGCCGAGCTGGGCCTGGAGATCGTCCGCAAGGACGTGCCGTACCAGGGCGCGCAGACGGTGATCGACCTGTTCGGGCGGCGGGAGACCGTCGGCTTCTACAACAGCTTCGTGGCCCGCTGCGACGACGAGGCGGAGCGGGAGCTGGCCGCGCACGGCGTCGACGTCAGCCGCGACCGGGCCACGGGTGAGGTGCACGCCCTGCGCGGGCCGGGCTTCGCCGCGGTGCAGTTCCACCCGGAGTCGGTGCTGTCGCTGCGCGGGGCGGCGGTGGTGCGCGAGCTGCTCGGTCAGCTCACCGGGGCCGCGGGCACCAGGACGTTCTCGGAGCGGCGGCCCGCCAGGTAGTCCAGGACGTTGTGCAGGGTGGTGTCGACGATCTGGGTGACGGCGTCCTCGGTGTAGTACGCCTGGTGCGAGGTGACCACCACGTTCGGGAAGGTGACGAGCCGGGCCAGGGTGTCGTCCTCGACGGCGTGCAGGGACTTGTCGAGGAAGAACAGCCCGGCCTCGGCCTCGTACACGTCGAGGCCGACGCCGGTGAAGCGGCCCTTGCGCAGCTCGGCGACGAGGGCCTCGGTGTCGACGAGGCCGCCGCGGCTTGAGTTCACCAGGATCGCGTCGTCCTTCATGGCGCGCAGCGCGTCGGCGTCGATCAGGTGCCGGGTCGCGGGCAGCAGCGGCACGTGCAGGCTGACCAGGTCGGACTCGGCGAGGAGCCGCTCCTTGTCGACGTACTCCATGCCGAGCTGGACGCAGGCGGGGTTCTCGGCGACGTCCCAGCCGAGCAGGCGCATCCCGAAGCCGTGCCCGATCCGGGTGAAGGCCTCGCCGATCTTGCCGGTGCCGAGGACGCCGACGGTGCGGCCGCGCAGGTCCCGGCCCATCAGGCCGTCGAGGCGGAAGTCGAAGTCGCGGGTGCGGTTGCCGGCCCGGACGATGCGGCGGTTCACGGCCATGGCCAGGGTCCAGGCGAACTCCGCGACGGAGTACGGCGAGTAGGACGAGACGCGGGCGACGGTGAGGCCGAGGCGCTCGGCGACCTCGAGGTCGATGTTGTTGAAGCCGGTCGAGCGCTGGGCGATCATCCGCGTGCCGCCGGCGGCGAGGATCCGCAGGACACCGGCGTCCAGGCTGGCGTTGACGCTGGTGGAGATCGCCTCGTGGCCGGCGGCGATGGGGGCGGTGTCCTCGGTGAGGAAGACGTCCACGCAGCGGATGGCGTGGTGCGGGGCGAAGGCCCGCTCGATGAGCGGGCGCTCGTCGGCCTGGACGCCGAAGGCCAGGATCTCCACGGTGTCACTCCCGTTCGGGGTACGCAGGTTCCCGTACGGGGTGAAATATACGGTTCCGGCACTCCGGTCGCCTCACCACGGCGATGAGCGCTCCGCGCCGGGGCCGCGTGCGGCGCGGCCGCGGTGTCGCGGGTGCGCGGGCGGGAGGAATCCGTCGCGGAGCGGCAGCGTAAGGGCTCAGCCGAAGAAGACGCCCACCTCGCGGTAGAGGGCGGGGTCCACCGTCTTCAGCTTGGCGGTGGCGTCCGCGAGGGGCACGCGGACGATGTCCGTGCCGCGCAGCGCCACCATCGTGCCGAAGTCGCCGTCCCGGACGGCGTCGATGGCGTGCAGCCCGAACCGCGTGGCCAGCCACCGGTCGAACGCGCTGGGCGTGCCCCCGCGCTGCACGTGGCCGAGGACCGTCGTGCGGGCCTCCTTGCCCGTGCGCTTCTCGATCTCCTTGGCCAGCCACTCCCCCACGCCCGACAGGCGCACGTGCCCGAAGGAGTCCAGGGAGCCGTCCTTGAGGACCACGTCGCCGTCCTTGGGCATGGCGCCCTCCGCCACCACCACGATCGGCGCGTACGAGGCCTTGAACCGCGAGGTCACCCAGGCGCAGACCTGGTCGAGGTCGAAGCGCTGCTCCGGGATGAGGATGACGTTGGCGCCGCCGGCGAGGCCGGAGTGCAGCGCGATCCAGCCCGCGTGCCGGCCCATGACCTCCACGACGAGGACGCGCATGTGCGACTCGGCGGTGGTGTGCAGCCGGTCGATGGCCTCGGTGGCGATGGAGACCGCGGTGTCGAAGCCGAAGGTGTAGTCGGTCGCCGACAGGTCGTTGTCGATGGTCTTGGGCACTCCGACGACGGGCACGCCGTACTCGTCGGTCAGGCGCGCGGCGACACCGAGGGTGTCCTCACCGCCGATGGCGATGAGCGCCTCGACCTCGTGCTTGGCGAGGTTCTCCTTGATGCGGCGGATGCCGTTCTCGGCCTTGAGGGGGTTGGTGCGCGAGGAGCCGAGGACGGTGCCGCCCCGGGGCAGGATGCCGCGCACGGCGGCGATGTCGAGCCGGACGCTGTCGCCTTCGAGCGGTCCGCGCCAGCCGTCGCGGAAGCCGGTGAAGTCGTAGCCGTACTCCTGTACGCCCTTGCGGACGACGGCCCGGATGACGGCATTGAGCCCGGGGCAGTCGCCGCCTCCGGTCAGAACTCCGACCCGCATGGAAATGTCCCTTCGCCGCGGTTGCGCTGACGCGGGCCACGCTAATGGTGATGCGCGTCACTCCGGGATGGGGCGAACGGTGAATTCCCGTACGTGGTACGGGAGTTGCGGGTGAGGCGGTCGTCGCGGTTCACCCGAAGGGGGACATCGCCCGGGCGCCCCGGGGACGAGGGCGGGCGGGGAGCCTCAGGGACGGTGGCCCTCGTCGGTGTCGAGGCCGCGCTCGATCGCGTACCGGACGAGCTCCACCCGGTTGTGGAGCTGGAGCTTGCCGAGGGTGTTCTGGACGTGGTTCTGGACCGTGCGGTGGGAGATGACGAGGCGCTCGGCGATCTGCTTGTAGCTCAGGCCCTTGGCGACCAGGCGCAGCACCTCCGTCTCGCGGTCGGTCAGGCGCGGGGCGCCGGGCTCGTCGGCCGTCGCGGGCGCGGGCTCGGAGGCCAGGCGGCGGTACTCGCCGAGGACCAGGCCCGCGAGGCCCGGGGTGAACACGGCGTCGCCGACGGCCGTGCGGCGCACCGCGTCGATCAGCTCGGCGGTGGAGGCGGACTTCAGCAGGTAGCCGGTGGCGCCGGACTTGACGGCCTCCAGGACGTCGGCGTGCTCCCCGCTCGCGGACAGCACGAGGACGCGCAGGGCCGGGTCGGCGCCGACGAGTTCCTTGCACACCTGGACGCCGGGCTTCAGCGGCAGGTTCAGGTCCAGGACGAGGACGTCGGGGGTGGTGGCCCGCGCGCGGCGCACCGCCTGCTCGCCGTCGCCCGCGGTCGCCACGACGGTGAAGCCGGCCTCGGTGAGGTCCCGGGCGACGGCGTCGCGCCACATCGGGTGGTCGTCGACGACCATCACCGTGACCTGCTCCGCGGTGGTCTGCTCGTGCTGTTCGCTCATCGCTGTGCCGTCCTCCCCCGCGCGTCCCTCGGGACGCGTAGTTCCACTTCTGTTCCCTGGCCCGGTACCGAGATCAGCTCGGCCGTGCCGCCGATGTCCCGCAGCCGGCCGCGGATCGACAGGGCGACGCCGAGCCGCCCCTCCCCCTCGGCCTGCGCGAGCCGCCCCTCCGGGATGCCGGGGCCGTCGTCCCGGACCGTGACGACGACGGCGTCCGGCTCGTCCTCGACCAGGATCCAGGCACGGGCCCCGGGCCCCGCGTGGACGCGGACATTGTCCAGGGCGGCGCCGACGGCCGCCGCGAGTTCCCGGGCCGCGCGCGGGGCGAGCGGCACCGGGGCGCCGGGCTCGGACAGGGTGACCCGCGCCCCGGCGTACGGCGTGAGGAGCGCCCGCAGGTCGCGGGGCGCGGCGGCCTCGTCCGCGAGGCCGGCGGGCTCGTCGGGTTCGTCGGGTTCTTCCACGACGCGGACGAGGGCGCCCTGCGCGGTGTCCTCCGAGACCCGTGAGGCGGGCGCCAGGCCCCCGGCGACCAGCGAGCGCAGCGCGACCTCCTGCTCGCCCGCCAGCCTGCCCAGCTCCGCCGCCTCGCCGCCGAGGGCGGTGCCGCGGCGCTGCACCATCGCGAGGACCTGGAGGACGCTGTCGTGGATGTCGCGGGCGAGGCGCTCGCGCTCGCGGGTCGCCGCCTCGATCTCCAGGGCGCGGGCGAGGGTGCGCTCGGAGGCGCGGGCCACCTCGACGACGTAGCCAATGGCGACGGAGGCGATGCACACGAGCAGGACGTTGTGCACGGTGTCCCGGCTGAAGGCGCCGCGCTGCACGACGTTCGCGACGCCGACGAGCAGCGAGGCGAAGGCGGCCCAGCGCCAGCCGCCCTTGATGGCGAAGGCGAGGACGGCCCCGGCGGTCCATATGGAGGGCAGCGTCGGGCCGCCGTCGGAGATCCGCTCGGCGGCGTCGGCGGCCCGGGTGAGCAGGATGCCGGCCAGGGCGACCGCGAGGTCGACGGCGAGGAAGCGCTTGGTGCAGCTCGCGGCGTTGGCGACCTTCGGCAGTGTGGCGAGGGTCCAGACGGCGAGCACCGAGAAGTAGCCGACGGCGACCCACGGCCGGGCGAAGTCGTCGTGCGCGGCCGCGAACAGGGCGACGGCGTACAGCATCGTCAGGACGCGGTACGCGGTCAGCGCGCGCCACAGCGGCTGCTCGACCGACATCCTCATGACTCTCTCACGCTTGACCATGCCCCCACCCCACGGGACGCCCCACGCGTCCCTTACGCACGACGCGGCTAGGAGCCGGACCGTTCCCGCCGCGGCCCCTTCACGCGGGCGAGGTCCTTCGCCGCCCCCTTCGCGGCCTCCTTGGCCGCTTCCTTGGCCGCCTCCTTGGCGGCTTCCTTCTCCGCCTTGGCCGCCTCCTGAAGCCGGCGCTTGGCGGCGGTCGCGTAGATGTCCACGTACTCCTGGCCGGAGAGCTTCATGATCTCGTACATGACCTCGTCGGTCACCGCGCGCAGCACGAAGCGGTCGTGCTCCATGCCCTGGTAGCGGGTGAAGTCCAGGGGCTTGCCGATGCGGATGCCGGGCCGCATGAGCTTCGGCACGACCTTGCCGGGCGGCTGGATCTTCTCCGTGTCGATCATCGCCACGGGGATCACGGGCGCGCCGGTGGCGAGCGCCACGCGGGCCAGGCCGCCGGGCTTGCCGCGGTAGAGGCGCCCGTCGGGCGAGCGGGTGCCCTCGGGGTAGATGCCGAACAGCTCGCCGCGCTCCAGGACCTCGATGCCGCTCTTGATCGCGGCCTCGCCCGCGCCGCGCGCGCCGGAGCGGTCCACCGGGAGCTGGCCCACGCCCTTGAAGAAGGCGGCGGTCAGGCGGCCCTTGACGCCGGGCGTGGTGAAGTACTCGGCCTTCGCGATGAACGTGACCTTGCGGTCGAGGACCGCGGGCAGGAAGAAGGAGTCCGAGAACGACAGGTGGTTGCTGGCCAGGATGGCGGGGCCCTCGGCGGGGATGTTCTCGAGGCCTTCCACCCAGGGCCTGAAGGCGAGCTTCAGGGGCCCTCCGATGGAAAACTTCATTGCGCCGTAGATCAAACCGAGTGCCTCCTGTGTCTGTGGATCAGACCATAACCCGAGCACGGCCCCGGCTCCCTCCGGAGCGGGGCCGGTGCGCCCGGTCCACCGGCCCGGGCGCGGGCGCGCCACCGGCCCGGGCAGGGCCGCGCCACCCGCCCGGTCGCGGTCGCCGGAGCCGGGCCGTACGCCCGGGCAGCTCCGCCGGACCTGGTCGGTGTCAGCGCGGTCGCGTACGGTGAGGTACCCCCCGCACGCGCGGTACCAGCGCGCGGTTCCGTCCCGAGTCCCCCTTCCCGCAGTACCCCGAGTTCCCCGCAGGTCCCCGCAGTCCCCCGAGTACCCCGGAGGTCCCCGAGTTCCCCGCAATTTCCTGGGATCCCCCGCAGTCCCAGGAATCCCTTGAGTCCCACGCTTCTCACCTCACGAAGGAGACCGAAGGTGCCGGTCCTCCCCGGAGCCGAGCCGTACCGCCACGAGGGCGGCGAGGTCGGCGTCCTCCTGTGTCACGGCTTCACCGGATCCCCGCAGTCGCTGCGCCCCTGGGCGGAGTACCTGGCGGCGCGCGGGCTGACCGTCTCGCTGCCGCTGCTGCCCGGCCACGGCACGCGCTGGCAGGACATGCAGGTCACCGGCTGGCAGGACTGGTACGCGGAAGTCGACCGCGAGCTGCGCCTGCTCAGGGAGCGCTGCGCGGAGGTGTTCGTCCTCGGGCTCTCCATGGGCGGCGCGCTGGCGCTGCGGCTCGCGGCCAAGCACGGCGACGCGGTGCGCGGCCTGGTCCTCGTCAACCCGGCGAACAAGGTGCACGGCCTGGCGGCGCACGCCCTGCCCGTCGCCCGCTTCCTGCTGCCCACCACCAAGGGCATCACGAGCGACATCGCCAAGGACGGCCCCGTCGAGATCGGCTACGACCGGGTGCCGCTGCACGCCGCCCACTCCATGCGGCGCTTCTTCCGCCTCGTCGACGCCGAGCTGCCCCAGGTCACCCAGCCGCTGCTGCTCCTGCACAGCCCGCACGACCACGTGGTGCCGCCCGCCGACTCCGCGCGCGTGCTCAGCCGCGTCTCGTCCACGGACGTCACGGAGATCCTGCTGGAACAGAGCTACCACGTCGCGACGTTGGACCACGACGCGGACCGGATCTTCGAGGAGAGCTACGGATTCATCGGCCGGCTCGCCCCCAGCGCAGGCAAGGAAGGGACGACGACCGGTGGCTGAGCAGCAGGACCGCGACGAGAGCCGCGAGCCCGAGGAGCGGGCCGCGCCCCCGCCGGGCGAGGGGCGCGGGACGCCCCTCGACGAGGACGCCGCCTGGCGCGCCATCGTCGCCGGGTACGGCGAGGAGCCCGCGGACCCGCCCGGCGCGAAGCCCTTCAAGTCCGTGGAGGACCTGGCGCTCCTGGAGGCGGAGGCCAACGGGGCGCCCGAGGACGCCCCGCGCCCCGACCTGTCCAAGGACCCCGGCGACAAGGCGGGCGACGGCGACGCGGTCCGGCCGCTGGGCAGCTCGGTCTCCTTCGCCCCCGGCGTGGGCGGCGCGGGGCCGCGGGATCACACCGTGGCCGAGCCGTCGGAGGACGACTTCGACGAGGACGACGAGGGCCACTTCGTGCCGCCCGACCCGCCGCCCCTGCCGGAGGCGGACGTCACCGCCAAGTTCGCCTGGCTCGCGGTGATCGGCGGGCCCGTGCTGCTGCTGCTCGCCGTGCTCCTCGGCTGGCAGATGACGTGGTGGCTGACGGCGCTGGGCATCGGGGGCTTCCTGGGGGGCTTCACGACGCTGGTCGTACGCATGCAGGGGGGCGAGGAGGAGGACGACGACCCTGGGCGGGGGGCCGTCGTCTGAGGTGCCTGGCCTGGCCCCTGGGCCTTGGGCGAAGTTCTTCACGCTCCGCGCTTGGCCTGGCCCCTGGGCCTTGGGCGAAGTTCTTCACGCTCCGCGCTCGTCCTCAAGCGCCGGACGGGCTGATTCGTGCCGCTCGGCGCTCGTAGCCGGCTGCGGACCGGCTGTGCTTCATCGCGCTCCGCGCTCGTCCTCAAACGCCGGACGGGCTGGAGACGTCAGGAGTCTGCCGGGACGCGGAGGGCTGCCAGGAGCGGGAGGTGGTCCGTGGCTGTCTTGAGGTCCTGTTCGGTCACTCCGGGGTGGCCGAGGGGGACGCCGCAGCCGAGGACCTGGACGCCGGGGGTGGCGAAGAGGGCGTCGATGCGCTGGTGCGGGTCCGTGGGGGTCGAGGTGTGCTCGCCGCCCCAGGGGGCGGTGGCCCAGCAGTCCTGGAGGTTCTCCGCGAGCCTGCGGAACGTGCGCCCGTCGGGCCGGTCGTTGAGGTCGCCGCCCGCGACCGCGTGCCGTACGCCCATGCCGGCGAGCCGGTCGAGCAGCATGCCGCCCTGCGCGTAGCGCTCCTCGCTCTGCAGGCTCAGGTGGCAGCTCAGGACGCCGAGCCGGGCGCCGCCGAAGCGGACGACGGCCGTCGCGAAGCCGCGCCGGTGCAGGCCCGGGGTGAGCGGCAGCAGGACGTCCTCGGTGTGCTCCACGGTGGCCCGCAGCGAGCACAGCAGCGCGGGCCCGGCCGCGGTGCCGCCGCCGGAGAGGATCACCAGGTCACTGGCGCGCGCGAGCCGCGCGAGCTTCTTGCGCCAGCGGAAGAACCGGGGCGCCTCCTGCACGAGGACGAGGTCGGGCTCGCACGCGGCGATGACCCGGGCGAGCGCGTCCGTGTCGTCGCGCATCGAACGGATGTTGTAGCTGAGCACCCGGATGACGGCCGAACCGTCCGGCTCGGTCCGGGAGTTGGGCAGCGTACGCGTCGGGCTGGTGGACATGGCGATCAAGATACGGGACACGCCCGGCGGGAGCGCCCACCACCCGGCACGGGCACCGAGAACGCCGGGCGGGCTGGACGTACCCTGCCTGCCCGGCAGAGTTCCAGCCCGTCCGGCGATCGAGGACGAGCGCGCTACGCGATCGGCGGTGACTCCGGCTCCCCGCGGCAGGGGGGCCGGGGCGTCACATCACCGGGTCGGGCTCCCTGGCGAGGTCCGCCGCGCCGACGAGGCCCGCCTTGTTGCCGAGCTGCGCGGCGATCACCTTGGCCTCGGGGCGCCACTGCGCGCCGACGAGCCAGCGCTTGAAGGACTTGCGGATCGGGGCCAGCACCAGCTCGCCCTCGTCCGAGAGGCCGCCGCCGATGATGAACGCCGACGGGTCGAAGAGCGAGGCCAGGTCGGCGAGGCCCGCGCCGACCCAGCGGGCCAGCTCGCGGTAGGAGTCCACGGCGACCGGGTCGCCCTGGCGGGCGGCCATGGAGATGTGCTTGCCCTCGATGCCCTCGGGGGTGCCGTCGCCGAGGGAGAGCAGGAACTCCGCGTTCTCGGGGGTGGCGTTGGCGCGCTGCCTGGCGTACCGCACGAGGGCGCGGCCGGAGGCGTACTGCTCCCAGCAGCCCTGGCTGCCGCAGCCGCACAGCAGGCCGTCCGGGACCATCCGGATGTGGCCGAACTCGGCGGCGACGCCGAAGTGGCCGCGGCGCAGCTTGTTGCCGATGATGATGCCGCCGCCCAGGCCGGTGCCCAGGGTGATGCAGATGACGTTGCGGTGGCCCTTGCCGCCGCCGAACCTGTACTCGCCCCAGGCGGCCGCGTTGGCGTCGTTCTCGACGACGACGGGCAGGCCGACGCGCTCCTCGACCTCGTCCTTGAGCGGTTCCTGCCGCCAGTCGATGTTCGGCGCGAAGTAGACCGTGGAGCGCTCGCGGTTGACGTAGCCCGCGGCGCCGATGCCGACGCCGACGATGTCGTGCCCTGCCCGCGCGCCCTCCACGGCCGAGGCGATCGCGTCCACGATGGCCTCGGAGGTGCCGGGGGTGGGCACCTTGAACGTCGACAGGATGTGGCCGTCCTCGTCGACCACTCCGGCCGCGATCTTCGTGCCGCCGATGTCGACGCCGATGGTGAGTCCCATGTATCCCTCAGTTCGATCGAGCCCCGCTACGGCCCACCGTACCGGAGGGGGGTCAGTCGAGATCGATGTGTTCCCCCGGTCCGGGACCCTCGTCCCGGCGCTCGTGCTCGCCCGGGCCGCCGCCCGGCTCTCGGGTCCACCGGCCCTCCTGGCCGGTGACGGCGCTGCGGTAGGCGGCGAGGAGCTCGGCGCCCGCGGCGGCGAGGTGGTCGAAGACGTCGGGGTTGCGCTCGATGACGGGTTCGACCGCGGCCTTGGCCTGCCGGACCACCTGCTGCACCGTCTCCTGCACGGCGCCCTGGGCGGCCGCGCCGAACAGCGGCGACTGGAGGCCGGAGAGCTTCTCCGAGACGGCGTCGACGAGCTTGCGCAGCTCCTCGGCGGCGGAGCCGGGCGGCGGTCCGTACCGGGCGCGGCGGCGGGCCTTCTCCGCGGCGAGGTCCTCGGCGCAGGCCGTCGCCCAGGCGTCGGCGTCGGGTGCGGGGGGCGCGGCGGTGTCGGCGGTGCCGTGCTCCGGGCGGCCGGGGGCGGCTGCCCCCGCCTCGGGGCGCTCCGGCTCGGACGCGTCGCGCGCGTCGCGCTCGGTGGGATCGCTCATGGTGGGCTGGCTCCTGCACAGAGGCGGCGAATGCGTACTCTCGACGTTACCCGAACGGAGGCACGGCGTTCACCGGGTCCGGGGCCACAGGTCCGGGTCCGGCGTGAAGCGGAGGTGCAGGACGCCGTCGCGCAGGCTCGCGCCGCTGACGGTGCAGCGGCGCAGCGCGGACGGCAGCGGGACGATCCGGCGGAACGGGCCCGCCCTGACCACGAGTTCGTCGCCGCGCCGCACCAGGCCCAGCTCGTCGCGGACGGCGCCGGGCAGCGGGATGGCCCAGTACAGCAGGGACTCCTCGGCGCGGGCGTCGGTGACGGGCCAGTCGAGGGGCGCCGGGGCCGGGCCCGGCGCCGGCGGGGCGAGGGCGGCCAGGTCGTCCGGGCCGCGCGGCTCCGCCCCGAGGTGGACGACGGGGTGCGTGGGGTGGGCGGCCTCCCACTCCTGGAGCGTCTTGTGCTGCTGGGCGCGCAGCGCGGCGAGCCAGGGGCCTTCGCCGGGGCCGTCCGCGGCGGGCAGGACGCGGTTGGCGACGACGGCGTCCAGGCGCCGGCCGTGCAGGGCGAGGCCCAGGGCGGCGGTGGCGACGGCCTCCGCGGCGGCGGGACCCGGTTCGGCGACGAGCCGGGCGCTGGTGTCCGGGTCCTCGATCAGGGCCTGCGCGGCGGCGAGCCGGGCGTCCCAGCGGGCCGCGGTCTCGTACAGCGTGGCGGCGGGCAGGGGGACGCCGGCGAGGCGGCCGAGGACCGGGCGCAGCGCGCGGGCGGCCTGCCGCTCCGGGGGCAGCAGGCGGCGCAGGTAGCGGCGGAGCTGCGCGGGCAGGGCGAGCAGCGCGAGGGCGCGGGGCGTGGCGGGCAGGTCGACGACGAGGGTGTCGTACGTGCCGTGGGCGCCTTCGGCGGCCTCGCGCAGGGCGCCGAGCAGCGTCAGCTCCTCGGCTCCGGGGAGCGGGGTGAGCTCCTCGCCGTCGAGGCGGTCGGCGCCGAGGAGGTCGAGGGCCGGGCGGGCGTGGTCCTGGAGGGCGAGCAGGCCGTCGCGGAAGGCGTCGTCCGGGGCGGGGCGCAGCGCGGTCACGTGGTGCGTGACGGTGGTGGGGCGGGGGCCGGTGGGGGTGCCGAGGGCGGCGCCCAGCGTGTCGGCGGGGTCCGCCGAGACGACCAGGGTGCGGGCGCCCGCGCGGGCGGCGGCGATCGCGGTGGCGGCGGCCAGGGTGGTCCGCCCGGCTCCGCCGGGGCCGGTGACGAGGAGGGTGCGCATGCTCTGTACGGGGCCTAACTGTCCGGTTGCTCGGGCACCTGAAGCAGTGCCCGCCCTGCCCCGGGCTCTCGGCCCCGCCCGCGGAACGGCGGGGGCGGCGGAGTGCGGGCCGCGGCGCGCGGCGGCGGGCGGTGCGCCCCTGCGGGGCTACTTGCTCTCGACGCGCTGCTTCAGGCCTGCCAGGGCGCGGTCGATGATGACCTTCTCCGCCTTGCGCTTGATCATGCCCAGCATGGGGATCTTGACGTCGACGGTGAGGCGGTAGGTGACCTCGGTGCCGGTGCCGGCGGGCTTGAGGAGGTAGGAGCCGTCCAGGGAGCGGAGCATCTGGGACTTGACGAGGGTCCAGGACACCTCGTGCTCGCCGTTCCAGGTGTAGGCGAGCGTCTGGTCGTCCTTGATCGCACCCGCGTCCATGACGAGGCGGACCTGCTCGGCGCGCCCGGCGTCGTCCGTCGCGAGGACCTGGGCCTCCTTGACCTCGCCGGTCCACTCCGGATAGCGGGCGAAGTCGGCGATCACGCCCATGACGTCGGCCGGTGCCGCCTCGATCGTGATGCTCGAGCTGGTGTGTTCCGCCATCGCCGTGGCTCCTCCAGATGCGGTCCGGTACGGGGTGCTGTGTCTGCCGCGTGAAGGCTACCTCGGGCGGCGCGGGCGCAGGTCACCACTCCAGCGCCCAGGGGCGGCCGGTGCTCGCGAAGTGTCCGACGTTCACACACTCCGTCGGCCCGATCCGCATCCTGCGGGCCAGCGGCTGGTGGACGTGGCCGAAGAGCGAGTACCGGGGCCGGGTCCTGCGGATGGCGTCGAGCAGGGCGCGGCTGCCGCGCTCGAAGCGGCGGGCCACGGTGTCGTACACCAGCTCGGGCACCTCGGGCGGGATGTGCGTGCAGAGCACGTCCACCTCGCCGACGGCCTCGATCTTGGCGGCGTACTCCTCGTCGTCGATCTCGTACGGCGTGCGCATCGGGGTCCTCAGCCCGCCGCCGACGAAGCCGAAGACGCGGCCGCCGATCTCGACGCGCTCGCCGTCGAGGACGGTGGTGCCGGGACCGGCGTATTCCGGCCAGAGACGAGGGATGTCCACGTTGCCGTACGTGGCGTACGTAGGGGTGGGGAAGGCCGCGAACAGTTCGGCGTACTGCTTGCGGACCGCGCGCTCCACCGCCGGGCCGCGGTCGATGCCGGCCCACAGGGAGGCGCCGAACGCGCGGGCCTCCTCGAAGCGGCGCGCGGTGCGCAGCTCGACGATGCGGGTGGCGTTCGCCCTGCCGAAGAGGTCCGGGAAGATGCCGCGCCCGTGGTCGGCGTAGTCGAGGAAGAGCACCAGGTCGCCGAGGCAGACGACGGCGTCGGCACCGTCGCCCGCGCGGGCCAGGTCCTTGGCGTTGCCGTGCACGTCACTGACCACATGGACCCGGAAACCTCGCATGCCGGTCACCCTAAGCCGCCCGCTCGGGACCGGGACAGGGCGGGGGTGCGGGGGCCGTGTGCGGCGGCGGGACCTGCGGTTACTTCCGAGTCAGGAAGTGCGTGGCGTACTGTGCGGTTCAGACCACAACGTCGTGTGACGCACGGAACATCTGGCCCGGCCCCCCTACCGAATGAGCCATACCGGTGGGTAACGTCCGGGCAGTCCAGTAGTGCTCAGCCACGCCCCCTCGACGAGTTCCCCGGCAGTTCCCCCCGGCTGAGTGCCTGCCCGACCTTGGACCGCACCGTCGCATCGCACAACGTCGTGGCGCCGGCGCCCTATGTAGGAGCAGCAGTCTTGCGCGAGTTCAGCCTTCCGGCCCTGTACGAGGTCCCCGCGGACGGCAATCTGACCGACATCGTCCGCCGCAACGCCGCGCAGCACCCGGACGTCGCCGTCATCGGCCGCAAGGTGAACGGACGCTGGGAGGACGTCACCGCGACGGCCTTCCTCGCCGAGGTGCGCGCCGCCGCGAAGGGGCTGATCGCCGCGGGCGTCAGGCCCGGCGACCGGGTCGGCCTGCTGTCCCGCACGCGCTACGAGTGGACGCTGTTCGACTTCGCGATCTGGAGCGCGGGCGCGGTCACCGTCCCGGTGTACGAGACCAGCTCGGCGGAGCAGATCCAGTGGATCCTCGGTGACTCCGGTGCCGTGGCGTGCGTCGTGGAGACCGAGGCGCACGCGGCGGCCGTCGAGTCCGTGCGCGACCGGCTGCCCGCCCTCACCCATGTGTGGCAGCTCGACCAGGACGCCGTCGGGGAGCTGACCCGGGCGGGCGCGGAGGTCTCCGACGAGACCCTGGAGGAGCGCGGCGCGTCCGCGGGCGCCGACGACCCGGCGACCATCGTCTACACCTCGGGCACCACGGGCCGCCCCAAGGGCTGCGTCCTGACCCACCGCAGCTTCTTCGCGGAGTGCGGCAACGTGGTGGAGCGGCTCAACCCGCTGTTCCGCACCGGCGAGTGCTCGGTCCTCCTCTTCCTGCCCGTGGCGCACGTCTTCGGCCGCCTGGTGGAGGTGGCCGCGCTCATGGCGCCCATCAAGCTGGGCCACGCCCCTGACATCAAGCACCTCACCGACGAGCTCGCCGCGTTCCGGCCCACGCTGATCCTCGGGGTGCCGCGCGTCTTCGAGAAGGTCTACAACGGGGCGCGGGCCAAGGCCCAGGCCGACGGCAAGCTCAAGATCTTCGACAAGGCGGCGGACACCGCGATCGCCTACAGCCGGGCCCTCGACACCCCGGGCGGCCCCTCGCTCGGCCTCCGGCTCAAGCACAAGCTCTTCGACAAGCTCGTCTTCAGCAAGCTGCGGGCCGTCCTCGGCGGCCGCGGCGAGCACGCCATCTCCGGCGGCGCCCCGCTCGGCGAGCGCCTCGGCCACTTCTTCCGCGGCATCGGCTTCACCGTCCTGGAGGGCTACGGCCTCACCGAGTCCTGCGCGGCCACCGCGTTCAACCCCTGGGACCGGCAGAAGATCGGGACGGTCGGGCAGCCGCTGCCCGGCTCCGTCGTCCGCATCGCCGACGACGGCGAGGTGCTGCTCCACGGCGAGCACCTCTTCTCCCACTACTGGAACAACGAGGCCGCCACCAAGGAGGCCCTCGCGGACGGCTGGTTCCACACCGGGGACATCGGCACGCTCGACGAGGACGGGTACCTGCGGATCACCGGCCGCAAGAAGGAGATCATCGTGACGGCGGGCGGCAAGAACGTCGCGCCCGCCGTCATCGAGGACCGCATCCGCGCGCACGCGCTGGTCGCGGAGTGCATGGTCGTCGGCGACGGGCGGCCGTTCGTGGCGGCGCTCGTCACCATCGACGAGGAGTTCCTGGGGCGGTGGGCCCAGGAGAACGGCAAGCCCGCCGGGGCGACGGCCGCCTCCCTGCGGGAGGACCCCGAGCTGCTCGCGGCGGTGCAGCGGGCCGTGGACGACGGCAACGCGGCGGTCTCCAAGGCGGAGTCCGTGCGCAAGTTCCGCATCCTCTCGGCGCAGTTCACCGAGGACTCGGGGCACCTGACGCCGTCGCTGAAGCTGAAGCGGAACGTCGTCGCGAAGGACTACGCCGACGAGATCGAGGCGCTGTACCGGGGGTAGCCCGCGCAGGGTCTTCGGCCTTCGGCCTCGTCCTCAAACGCCGGACGGGCTGAGACTCTCCAGCGCGGCCCGGCGAGAATTCCAGCCCGTCCGGCGTGCGAGGACGAGCGCGCCGGCGCGATTGCGGGGGTGCCCGGGGCGGCGCCCCCGGGTTTGTGGAAAGGGGTGGGGCTGGGGCGCCCCCGTGAGGCCTACAGCAGCTCCCGCAGGCGCTCCGCCAGGAGGTCCCAGCGCCAGCGCTCCTCCACCCAGGCCCGGCCCCGCTCGCCCATGCGGGCCCGCAGCTCCGCGTCGCCGAGCAGGGCGACGATCCGGTCGGCGGCGTCCTCGGGGGACCCGCCCCGCACGACCCACCCGGTCTCCCCGTCGAGCACCGCGTCCGGCGCCCCGCCCGAGTCCCCGGCGACGACCGGCAGCCCGGTGGCGGAGGCCTCCAGGTAGACGATGCCGAGGCCCTCGACGTCGAGGCCGCCGCGCCGGGTGCGGCACGGCATGGCGAAGACGTCCCCGGCGCCGTAGTGCGCGGGCAGCTCGGCCCACGGCACCGCCCCGGTGAACACCACCGAGTCCGCGACCCGCGTCTCCGCGGCGAGCTTGCGCAGTTCCTTCTCGTACGGCCCGCCGCCCACGACGAGGAGCACCGCGTCCGGCTCGGTGGCCAGGATCCGCGGCATGGCGAGGATCAGCGTGTCCTGGCCCTTGCGGGGGACGAGCCGGGAGACGCAGACCACGACCGGGCGGTCGGTGAGGCCGAGGCGCGCCCGCACCGCGTCGCCGCCGGAGCCGGGGTGGAAGGTCTTCTCGTCCACGCCGGGCGGCAGTTGCGCCATACGCCCGGCCGCGGCGGGCGTCAGCGCGGCGGCGATCCGGGAGCGCGTGTACTCACCGAGGTAGGTGATGGTGTCCGTGGACTCGCCGATGCGGCGCAGGAGTTGCCGGGAGGCGGGCAGCTGCGCCCAGCCCGCCTCGTGCCCGTGCGTCGTCGCCACCAGGCGCCGCGCCCCGGCCGCGCGCAGCGCCGGCGCCATCAGGCCGAGCGGCGCCGCCGCGCCGAACCACACCGACGTACAGCCGTGTTCGCGCAGCAGCGACACGGCGCGGCGCGTCACGCGGGGCGTGGGCAGGAGCATGGTCGTCCGGTCGCGGACCACCGGGAAGGGCTGCTCGGCGTCGAAGGCGGCGGTGGCCTCGGTGCCCTCGCGGCCGCGCTTCCAGGTGGAGGCGTAGACGACGATCTCGGCCGGGTCCAGGCGCAGCGCCATGTTGTGCAGGAACGCCTGGATGCCACCGGGCCTGGGCGGGAAGTCGTTCGTGACGATGAGGGTCTTGTGCATCGCCGCCGACAGTACCGGGCCCGCGGCCGCGCTTCCTCCTCCGCCCGGCCGCTCGCCCCGGCCCCGCCTCACGATCCCCCGCCGCCCGCCGGGGCATCATGACTCACCACATACCCATGAAGTACCGGAAACCGGGCGAGGTGTGCATGGCGGGCGCGGGTGGGCTGCGGATCCTGGCCGTCTGGACGCTGACCAGGGCCCTGCTCCTGCTGTGCGTCTTCCGCGTGCTCGTCACCCCGGGCCCCGACGTGACGAGCGACGTCACGTACATCTACCAGGGCTGGTACGAGGTGCTGCGCACCGGCACCTTCCCGCTCGACGACGTCACCTGGCAGTATCCGCCCGCCGCCGCGCTCGCCGTCCTCGCCCCCGGCGCGGTGCCGTTCCTCGGCTATCCCGCCGCGTTCTACCTGCTGACGTGCGTGGCCGACGCGGCGGTGACGGGCCTGCTGCTGTACGCGGGCGGGCGGCCGGGGCGCACCCCGCGCGGGGCGTGGGTGTGGACGGCGGGCGTGGCGCTGCTCGGGCCGACGGCGTACGCCCGCTACGACCTGATGGTGACGGCCCTCGCCGTCGCGGCCCTGCTCGCGGGCGCCCGCCGGGCCCGCGCGGCGGGGGTGCTCGCCGGGTTCGGGGCCCTGGTGAAGGTGTGGCCGGCGCTGCTGCTCGTGGGCGCGGAGCGCGGCGGCCCGGCCCGGCGGGCGTGGGGCGCGGCGGCGGCGACGGCGGGCGCGGTCGCGGTGATGTTCGCGGCGGCGATGCCGGGGGCCTTCGCGTTCCTGGCCTTCCAGCGGGACCGGGGCACCGAGGTGGAGTCGCTGGGCGCGCTCGTCTTCCACGTGGCACGGCACCTGGGCTGGCCGGGCACCGTTCGGCTGAACTACGGCTCGGTGGAGTTCCTCGGCCCGTACGTCCCGGTGGTGAGCGCGGCGGCGCAGGCGCTGACGGTGGCGGCCTTCGGCTGGCTGCTGCTGTGGCGCCTGCGGGCCCGTACCTGGACGGTGACCACGCCCGCCGACGCGGCGTTCGCGGCGGTGCTGCTCTTCACGGCGACGAGCCGGGTGATCAGCCCGCAGTACATGCTGTGGCTGGTCGGCCTCGCGGCGGTGTGCCTGGCGTACCGGGAGTCCCGGATGGCCGTGCCCGCCCGTCTCGTGCTGGCCGCGACCTCGGTGACGTTCCTGGAGTTCCCCGTGTTGTTCTCGCACGTCGTGGCGAGCGACGCGCTCGGCGTGACGCTGCTCGCCGTCCGCAACGGCCTGCTGGTGGCGGCCGCCGTCCTCGCCTGCCGGACGCTGTGGCGGCGGACGGTGCCGCGGCCCGGCGCGGAGCTCAGCCCAGCTCCCGCCGCAGATAGTCTCGCCAGCGCGCGGTGAACTCCTCCGGGTCCGTGTCCAGGACGTCCCGCAGCGCGTCCGCCACCGCTCCCGGGCGCTCGTCGTGGGCGCCGACGGCCGCGTAGAAGTCGGTGAGCTTCCGCGCGCCCCACTCGTCGGCGATCATCCGGCAGGCCAGCCACGCCCCCTCGTACGCGCGGGCGAGACGGCGGGCGTCGCCGCCGAAGCCGAAGTCGTCGTCCTCGGGCAGCGCGGCGGGCAGCGAGCCGTTCCCGACGGCGCGCCGCAGCTCCGGCGCGGCCTGCGCGGGCGGGCGGCCCGTGCCGCGGTAGCCGACCCAGTCCGCGAAGCCCTCGGAGAGCCACAGCGGGGTGGCCCGCGAGGTGTGGGCGCGGGTCGCGACGTGCGTGGCCTCGTGGGTGAGGACGACCTGCTTGCCGAGGTCGCCGAGGACTCCGTAGGCGTCGGGGTTGACGATGATCCGGTCGGCGGGCGCCGTCCCCGAGCCCCCGGTCTCGCCCGTGGTCACCGCCGCGATGCCCTGGTAGCCGGCGGCGGGCGCCCCGAGCAGGTCGGCCATGCCGCCCAGGGACCTCGGGACGAGCACCAGGACCCGGCCCGCCCACGGCCGCGGCCAGGCGGCGCGCACGGCGGGCACCGCGCCGTCGGCCAGCTCCGCGTACCGCCGCAGGTCCCGCGGCGCGCGGCCGACGCCGAGCACGAGGCTGCGGGTGCCGCGCACGGCGTCCACCCGGCCCTGGTCCCAGAGCTGCCGGGCGGCCCTGCGCGCCGGCCGCTCGTCGGTGACGTACCACCGCCCGTCGCGCCGCTGGAGCGTCAGCGCGCGGTCGGCGGTGAGCGGCGCGCGGTCGTGGCCCGCGACGCGGTAGCGCAGTTCGGCGGTGACGGTGGCGCGGGACCCGTCCCGGTCGAAGTCCTCCACGCGGTACGCCCAGGACGCCAGCGGCACCTCGCGGAGGTTGTCGTAGGCGGTGACCGGCCCGCCCGTGGCCCGGTAGGCCCGCTCGTCGCGGTCGAGCACCGCGGCCGCCCGGCGGTCGAGCAGCCGGCGCACGTCGTCGGGCGCGGTGTCCCGCGCGGAGCCGCCGCAGCCCGCGAGCACGGCGGGAGCGAGCACGGCGAGACACAGTCCCGCCGCCCCCGCACCGCGCCCACGCCGTCGACCAGCCACGTCACCGATCGTACGGGGACGGGCCCGGCACCCCCGGGCGGCGGCCGGCCACCTGCGGCACGCGGGCTCAGACCCGCGTCACGGTCGCCCCGGGCATCATGTTGACCGGGTCGTAGCGCACGGTGGCGCCCGGGTAGGGGGCGTGCACGACCTGGCCGTTGCCCACGTACATGCCGACGTGGCTGGCGTCCCCGCGGTAGGTGACGAGGTCGCCGGGCTGCGCCTGGGAGAGCGGCACCTGCCGCCCGGCGTGGCGCTGCGCCTGCGAGGTGCGCGGCAGCCCGACGCCGGCCTGCGCGTACGACCACTGGGTGAGGCCCGAGCAGTCGAAGCCCGAGGGCCCGTTGGCGCCCCACACGTAGGGCTTGCCGACCGCCGAGCGGGCCGCGGCGATGGCCGCCGCCGCCCGCGAGGACGCCGGGGCTCCGGCCCCGGCCCCGGCCTCGGCGTCGGGGTGGTCGGGGCGCGGTGCCTCGCGTCCGCCGCCGCCGGAGCGCGAGGCCCTGTCGAACTCCTCGCGCTGGGCGGCGGTGAGGGTGTTGAGCAGCCGGCGGGCCTTGGCCAGCTTGTCCTCGACCACGCGCTTGTGGCGGGCGACGGTCTTGCGGCTCTTCTCCAGCTCGGCGAGGGTGCGCCCGGCCTCGGCGCGCTCCTGGGCGAGCGCGCGCTGGGCCCGCTGGAGCTCGCTGAGGTGGCCGCTCTGCCGGGCGCTGATGCGGTCCAGCGCGGAGGCCTTGTCCAGATAGGCGTCCGGGTCGGAGGAGAGCATCAGGGCGAGCGAGGGGTCGATGCCGCCGGAGCGGTACTGGGCCTCGGCGAGCGAGCCGATCGCGCCGCGCATCTCGTTGATGCGCTCCTGGCCGCGGGCCACCTTGTCCTGGGCCCGCTCGACCTGGCGGCGCAGCGTGCCCGCGCGCTCGTCGGCCTTGTTGTACGCCTCCGTCGCCTGTTCCGCCTCCTCGTAGAGGCGGTCCACCTTGGCCTTGGTGGCGGCCGGTGTGTCCTTGGGCGCGGCGCTCGCGGGAACCGCGAAGGCCGCCGCCGCGGTGGCGGCGGACAGCACGGTGACGGTGGCGGTGCGCGCGCTCCGGTCGAGGCCGGTGGCTGCGGGACGGCGATGGGACCCCACGGGTAGCCGTTCTCCCTTCCGCTGGACGGACCCCCGCGGACACGGGGGCGCACCCCGGGTGCCGGGGGACGGCGCGACAGTAGCCGCGCGGTCACGTCCCGGCCAAAGACCCTCGGCGCCTACGCACGGTGACGCCCCGCCGGAGACGCAGGTCACCGACGGGGCGCGGGGTCACTGGAAGGTGGCGGAATTCGCCCGATCGGGCGTGCCGCCGACGGCGTCCCGGACCGTCCCGGGCCGTCCCGGGGCCGTCAGATACGGACGCCGAACTGGTACGGCATGTTGTTGATCGACTCGTAGCGGACCACGGCGCCGGTGCGCGGGGCGTGCAGCACCTGGCCGTTGCCCGCGTAGAAGCCGACGTGGTGCAGGTCGCCGTAGAAGATGACCAGGTCGCCGACCTTGAGGTCGCTCTGCGAGTAGATGCGCGTACCGGCGTTGGCCTGCGCCTGCGAGGTGCGGGGTATGGAGACGCCGGCCTGGGCGTAGGCCCAGGAGGTGAGGCCGGAGCAGTCGAAGGAGCTGGGGCCGGAGGCGCCGTAGACGTACGGCGAGCCGATCTTGCTCTGCGCCGCGGCGTACGCCGACATGGTGCGGCCCGAGCCCTTGGCGCCGCCCTTGGGGGCCTCGCCCTGGGAGCCCCCGCCCTGGGAGGCCTCGGACGCGTCGGACGCGTCGGCGGCCTTGCGCTCGGCGTCGCGGCTTGCGCGCTCCTCCTTGGCCTTGAGCGCGGCGCGCTCCTTGGCGGAGAGGGTGTTGAGCAGGCGCTGCGCCTCGCCGAGCTTGCCCTGGACCTCGCGCTTCTTCTTGCCGAGCTCCTCGCGGGTGGTGGCGAGGTCGGCGAGCTTGTCGGAGGCCTCCTTGCGCTGCTGCGCGAGGGTGCGCTGCTTGGCCTGGATCTTCTTGAGGGCCTCGGCCTGCTTGGTGCTGAGCTGGTCGAGCGCGGAGGCCTTGTCCAGGTAGCTGTCGGGGTCCGAGGAGAGGAAGAGCTGCACCGAGGGGTCGATGCCGCCGGAGCGGTACTGCGCGCTGGCGAGTGAACCGAGGCCGCTGCGCAGGTCGTTGAGGTCGTCCTGGCCGCGGGCGACCTTGTCCTGGAGGCGGTCGACCTGCTTCTCCAGCTTCTGCTGCTTCTCCTTGGCGCCGTTGAACTTCTCGGTCGCCTTCTCGGCCTCTTCGTAGAGCTTGTCGACCTTCGACTTCACCTCGTCCTTGCTCGGCTTCTCGCTCGGGGCGGCGTTGGCGGCCTGCGAGGTGAGGGCCACGGCAGCGGCGGCGGTCGCGGTGAGCACGGTCACGCGGGCGCGGTTGGGCTGCTTGGGTCGACGGTGGGAAGCCACGAAGGCGGCTCCTTCGATGAGTGATCAGCAGAGGGAGGTCTGGGCGCGACCCTAGTGACCTCATTGTGATCAGATCAAATCCTCACCGCGAAAAAGTCGGTCGCCGAGCGTTTTCTTTACGGTTGATGGACGGACAGTAATGCTCAATTGACGTTCCGTCGCATAACAGTGGTGGCCCAATTCGGGCATTGAGCACGGTAGTTGCCGTTATCCGTCAACAGCGTTCAAGACGTGACGGCCGCACCCAAGGCGCGCTAGCCGCGCGTAAGCCGCTTCAGGAGCACCGCGGACGCCACCGGCCGGGCTCCGGCCTTGGCGATCCCGTCGGCCACCTCGCGGTCGGTGGAGGCGACGATCACCGGCCGCCCCGGCGGCTCGGCGCGCACGAGCTGGCGGATCAGCTCGTCCGCGGTGACGCCCGGCTTGGAGAAGAGCACGCGGACGCCGCGCGGCGGCGCGAGCAGCACCGGCGCGGCGAGCTCGGCGCCGTCGAAGACGCAGGTGACCTCGGCCCCGGTCTGCAGCGCGAGCTGCGAGAGCGAGCCGAGCAGGCGCAGCCGCTGCTTCTCCAGCGGCATCGTGGGATAGCCGGTCTTGGTCACGTTGTAGCCGTCGACGACCAGGTGCGCCTGCGGCAGGGCGAGGAGCTGGTCCAGGATGGCCGGGTCGTTCTCGGACAGCGCGCGGGCCGCGATGTCCTTGGGCGTCATCCGGCCGGGCTCGACGGCGTCCACGGTCTCGGCGGGGCGCACCGACACGGGCGGCAGCGCCAGCTCGCGGCGCAGCCCCTGGGCGGCGTCGAGCACCGTGTCGAGCAGCAGGCGCACCCGCATGTCCTCGACGCTGCGGCCCTCGCGCGCGGCCCGGCGCGCCGCCTCCAGGGCCGCCTCGGCCTCGCCGAGCCTGGCCTTCAGGCGCCGGGTCTCGCTCTCGGCGGCGGAGAGCTGGGCCTGCCCCTCGGCGCGGGCGGCCTCGGCGTCGGCGGCGGCCTTGCGCAGGGCCGCCTCGCCGCGCTTGACGTCGCTGAGCGCACCGCGCAGCTTGCGGTGCATCGATTCGGCTTCCTTCCTCGCCGCGTCCAGCTCCGCGCGCAGCCGCTCGGTCTCGGCCTTGGTGTGGGCGCGGGCGGCGGCCAGCTCCGCGCGCAGCCGCTCCAGCTCGGCCCGGGCCTCCTCGCCGGCGCGCTCGGCGTCCGCCCGCTGGGCCTCCTCGCCGGCCGCGGTCACGAGCTTGACCCAGCCGGTGGGGCGCAGCACGTAGGCGGCGGCCGCGACGTCCAGCGGGTCGGCGGCGGGCGGCGGGGTGCCCGCGTCGAGGGCGGCGGTCAGCTCGGGCTGGGCCTCGCGCAGGCGCTCGCCGATGCGCTGCCGGAAGACGGGGTCGCTCTCCAGGGCGGCGGCCATGGCGTTGCCCGCGAACTTCACGCGCCGGGTGGGCGTGAAGCGCGCGTACTGGCGCAGCTGCGGCGGCAGTTCGGTCACCGTCAGGCCGCCGAAGCCGTCCGACACGATCTGCACGACCGCCCGCCGCACGCCGTCGGGCAGCGGACGGTCGAGCACCTCGGCGGCGCCGTCCTCCGGCGTTCCGCCCGCGCTCTCCACCATCGGTCACCCCACTAGCTGTGCGGGGCCCGCTCCCGTCAGGAGCCGGCCCCGGGCCTGTCCACGAGTTCCACCTGGTCCACCGCGTTGCACCAGCGGCAGCGGACCGACTCGATGGTCTCACTGACCACCTCGCGTTCCTCGACCTTCGGCGCTCCGGCCAGGTCGAGGTGCACGTATTCGACGACCTTCGACGAGCGGGTCACGTCGAACCGCGTGAGGTTGCCGCAGAGCGTGCAGCGCCACCGTGTGGTGTCGGTCGGCAGGGGAACCGTCATCGTGACGTTCGCTTTCCGTCGGGGGACCGTGGTGCGTGGTTCCCGTAACCCTAAGGCCTGTGTAAGGACCGCCGTGCGCACGGATGCGAGGCGGCCGCATCGCGCGGGGGACCGCCCGGGCGAGGCGGTCCGTCCGGACCCGCCCCTTACGTCATGCTCTGTGCATGCTCATCACGTGGGGCGCGGCGGCGGGCCGCGCGCTCCGGCACCCGGCCGCCCCGGTGACGTACGCGCTGATCGCCGCCTGCTGCGCGGTCTTCCTGCTGTCCCCGCTGTCCGGCTTCAACCCGGCGTACGGCACCGGCGACCGGCTCATCGCCGCCCAGCAGGCCTACTTCGAACGCTGGGGGGTGGTACCCGTCGAACTCCTCAGCGGCAAGCCGCGTTCCGCCCTCACACCTCTGACGGCGCTCTTCGTGCACGGGAGCTGGCTCCACCTCCTGGGCAACATGCTCTTCCTGTACGTCTTCGGGGTGATGGTCGAGGAACGCATGGGCCACCTCCAGTACGGGCTCTTCGCGGTGGGCTGCGGCTGTCTCGCCCTCTTCGCCTACGCCGTCGCGCACGCCGGGTCCGCGCAGACGCTGGTCGGCGCCTCCGGGGCGATCTCGGCCGTGCTCGGCGCCTTTCTCTATCTCTTCCCGAGAGCGCGCGTCACCAGCCTCTTCCCGTTCCTGTTCTTCCTGCCGCTGCGGTTCCCGGCCTGGGTGGTGCTGCCGTTCTGGGTGGCGCTCCAGTGGATCGCGGCGGGCCAGCGGCAGCAGGGCCCCGGTGTCGCCTATCTGGCCCACCTGGTGGGGTTTTCGCTCGGGTTTGTCTACTCCTGGGGGCGGTACGGCCGGACGGCTAGAGTGAAGGGCCAGGACCCGGCCACCGAGGGAGACAGCCAGCCGTGATCACCGCGATCGTGCTCATCAAGACCAGCGTGGACCGGATTCCGGAGATCGCCGAGTCGATCGCCGCCCTCGACAGCGTCAGCGAGGTCTTCTCCGTGACCGGCACCTACGACCTGATCGCCATGGTCCGCGTGGCCCGCCACGACGACCTGGCCGACGTCATCCCGGGCCGGATCAGCAAGATCCCGGGCGTGGAGGGCACGGACACGCACGTCGCGTTCCGCACGTACTCCCAGCACGACCTGGAGGCGGCGTTCGCGATCGGCCTCGACTCCTAGGCCCTGCCCGGCAGACTCCGCGCGGGGCGTCCACATCCCGCCCCTTCCCGAAACCACGGGGCTCCGCCCCCCCGGACCTCTGTCATCGCGCCGGCGCGCTCGTCCTCAAGCGCCGGACGGGCTGGACATTTCTCCCGCGGCCACAGCTGCGGATCTCAGCCGCGCTCGGCGGAAGAATCCAGCCCGTCCGGCGTTTGAGGACGACGCGCGAAGCACCCCGGTGACGCTCACCGAGGCGCTCGGCCGGGGGGCCGAGTTCCCCATCGACGCCACCGAGCGGGCCCTGCGGGTGATCGTGCTCGGCGCACGCCTGCCGGGTCAGGCGGCGGTGGCCTCGGCGGTGGCGGCGCCGGTGTCGGGTACGCAGCGTCCGTCCACGGTGCGGTAGCTCCACCGCGCGCCGTCGCGGACCAGCTCCCTGACCGCGCGGACGAACCGCTCGACGTGCTCGTCGGGGGTGCCCGCGCCGAAGCTCACCCGGATCGCGTTCAGCGACCGCTCGCCGGGCGCGGCCTCCGGGGCACCGCACTCACCGGGCTCGTCGGGCGCGCCACCGAGGAGCGTGCGCACCAGCGGGTGGGCGCAGAACAGGCCGTCGCGGACGCCGATGCCGTACTCGGCGGAGAGCGCGGCGGCGAAGTGCGAGCTGTTCCAGCCGTCCACCACGAACGAGAGCACCCCCACGCGGGGCGCGTCGTCCCCGAACAGCGAGAGCACCCGCACCTCGGGCACCTCCGCGAGGCCCGCGCGCACCTTGCCGATCAGGTACCGCTCGCGCGCGACCAGCGTCTCGAAACCCGCATCGGTCAGGGCCTTGCAGGCGGAGGCGACGGCGTAGGCGCCGATGACGTTCGGCGAGCCGGCCTCGTGCCGCGCGGCGGTGTCGTGCCACTCCACGTCCACTCCCCCGTCGGCGCGGCGCGCCACCGCCCGCGAGGCGCCCCCGCCGGCCAGGTAGGGCTCGGCGGCGCGCAGCCAGTCGGCCCGCCCGGCGAGCACCCCGGAGCCGAAGGGCGCGTACAGCTTGTGCCCGGAGAAGGCGACCCAGTCGACGTCCGACTCCGCGATCTCCACGGGGTGGTGGGGCGCGAGCTGTGCGGCGTCGAGGACGACGCGGGCGCCGTGCGCGTGCGCGGCGGCGGTGAGTTCGCGCACCGGCCACAGCTCACCGGTGACGTTCGAGGCGCCGGTCACGCAGACCAGGGCGGGCCCGTGGGGGTCGCGGGCGGCGAGGGCCCGCTCCAGGTTCCGCACGGCCTCGTCGGGCGTGCGGGGCGCGTCCAGGTAGGTGACGCGCGCGTCGCGCCACGGCAGCAGCGAGGCGTGGTGCTCGGTCTCGAAGACGAAGACCTGGCAGTCGGCGGGGAGGGCCGCGGCCAGCAGGTTCAGCGAGTCCGTGGTGGACCGCGTGAAGATCACCTGGTCGTCCTCGCGGCAGCCGAGGAACGCGGCCACGGCGGCGCGGGAGTTCTCGAACAGGTCGGTCGAGAGCTGCGAGAGGTACCCGGCGCCGCGGTGCACGCTGCCGTAGTACGGCGCGTACGCGGCCACGTCGTCCCAGACCCGCTGGAGCGCGGGCGCGCTGGCCGCGTAGTCGAGCGCGGCGTACGTCACCTCGCCGCCGGTGACGAGGGGGACGGTGACGTCCCGGCCGAGCACCGGTAGCGGGGCGGCGCAGCAGGGGTCGGCGGTCTCGGCGGCGACGGCGGTCGTGGTGGCGGCGGTGGCGGCGGCAGGGCGTGCGGACATGGCGAACTCCCGTACGAGGCAGGCGAGTTCACTGCGCGGGCGGCGGCGACGACCGGCGGCGCGGCGCAGTGACGAAAGGGGAAAAGGGTGCGCGGAAGAGGGGCGACGAGGCCCTAGCGCATTCGCTTGCTCACGAGACTGCTCCCTTGAGGACCAGGACCCCAGGGTTGCGAGGGGTCCGCGCTTGCGGTGGACCTTGCTGTCCACCGCCTGGTCTTCACCCGGGGCACCCCGCCACGGACGGAGGGTTGCCGGACAGCGGGCCGGGGCCGTAGTCGCTGTCACTCATGACCTGCGCAGCATCTTGCCACACGATCTTCGCGGCGCAACACCGCGGTCCAGGATGCGGACTGCGGTGTGCGCCACACCCGGCCGGGCCCGCGGTCACGGGCCCGGCTCGCGGTCAGCGGTTGCTGGCCGCCACCCAGCGCGCCAGCGCGCTCCGCGCCGCGCCCGAGTCGATCGACTCCGCCGCCCGCGCCATCCCGGTGCGGATCCGCTCCGTCAGGGGGCCCTCGCCCGGCTCCAGGGCGACCAGGGCCGCCGCCGAGTTGAGCAGCACCGCGTCCCGCACGGGGCCGGTCTCGCCGTCCAGGAGCCGCCGCGCGACCTCCGCGTTGTAGGAGGCGTCGGCGCCCCGCAGCGCCTCGACGGGCACCAGGCCGATGCCGACGTCGCGCGGGTCGAAGGCCTCCTCGCGGACCTGCCCGTCCCGCACCACCCACACCCGGGAGGTGGCGGTCGTGGTGAGCTCGTCCAGGCCGTCGTCGCCGCGGAAGACGAGCGCCGAGGAGCCGCGCTCGGCGAGGACGCCGGCGAGGATCGGCGCCATCCGCGCGTCCGCGACGCCGGTGGCCTGGGCGCGCACCCTGGCCGGGTTGGTCAGCGGGCCGAGGAAGTTGAAGGTCGTCCGGATGCCCAGCTCGCGCCGCGCGGGCGCCACGTGGCGCAGCGCCGGGTGGAACTTGACGGCGAAGCAGAAGGTGATGCCGGCCTCGTCCGCGACCTCCCGCACCCGCTCCGGGGTCAGCTCCAGGTTGACGCCGAGCTTCTCCAGGACGTCGGAGGCGCCGGACGCGCTGGACGCCGCGCGGTTGCCGTGCTTGACGACCCTGGCGCCGGTCCCGGCGACGACGATCGCGGACATGGTCGAGATGTTGACGGTCTTGGCGCCGTCGCCGCCGGTGCCGACGATGTCGACGCTCGGCCCCGGTACGTCGATGACGTGGGCGTGCTCGTACATCGCCCGGACCAGGCCGGAGATCTCCGCGACCGTCTCGCCCTTGGCGCGCAGCGCGACGGCGAAGCCCGCGATCTGCGCGTCGGTCGCCTCGCCGCGCATGATGCGGTCCATCGCCCAGGCCGTGTCGTCGGCGCTCTGGTCTCGGCCGTCCAGCAGGCCGTTCAGCACGTCGGGCCAGGAACGGCCCGCCGCGGTGTCGCCTCCAGCGGGGGTCACAGCGCTCATAGCCGCTCCTGAGTTCGTCCGTACGGGAGAAGGGCCCCACCGGTGGGGGCGCGGTCCCACCCTATCCAGCCCGGGGACGGCGAAGAGCCCCGTCCGGTCCGTGGACGGGGCTCTCGCTGTGGCGACCTCTACGGGTCTCGGTGCCGGTGGATCCGGCGATCAGTGGTGGCCGTGGCCGCTCGTGATCTCCTTGTACTCCTCGGCGGTGGGCTTCGGGATCTGGCTGTCCTCGCCGTACATGTTCCTGGACAGCTTCGCCCGCAGCTTCTGCGAACCCTTCACCTTGCGCTGGACGCCGTTCTCGTCGACCGACGGGCCGATCTCGAGCGGCTTGTACTGCTCGTGCGCCGTGAGGGTGTGGAGCTGCTCCTGGTCGAGCGGCTCGTGCACCTCGACGAACTCACCGTGCGGCAGGCGCTTGATGATGCCCGACTCGCGGCCGTGCAGCACCTTGTCGCGGTCGCGGCGCTGGAGGCCCAGGCAGATCCGCTTGGTGACGATGAACGCGATGACCGGTCCGACGAAGAAGAAGATCCGGACGAACCAGGTGATGGCGTTGATCGACAGGTGGAAGTGCGTGGCCCACAGGTCGTTTCCACCACCCACCAGCATGATCATGTACGCGGTCACCCAGGCGACACCGAAGGCGGTGCGGGTCGGGGCGTTGCGCGGGCGGTCCAGGATGTGGTGCTCGCGCTTGTCGCCGGTGACCCAGGACTCGATGAACGGGTAGACGGCGATGGCCGCGAGGACCAGCGGGAAGATCACCAGCGGGATGAACACGCCCAGGACGAGCGTGTGGCCCCAGAGGTTGATCTCCCAGCCCGGCATGACACGGATCAGACCCTCGGCGAAGCCCATGTACCAGTCGGGCTGGGCGCCGGTGGACACCTGGTCCGGGCGGTACGGGCCGAGCGCCCAGATCGGGTTGATCGAGGCGATCGCCGCGATGGCCGCGATGACACCGAAGACCAGGAAGAAGAAGCCTCCGGCCTTGGCCATGTAGACCGGGAGCAGCGGCATGCCGACGACGTTCTTGTTGGTCTTGCCGGGGCCCGCGAACTGCGTGTGCTTGTGGTAGAAGACCAGGATCAGGTGCGCCACCACGAGGCCGAGCATGATGCCCGGCAGCAGCAGGATGTGGACCGAGTAGAACCGGGCCACGAAGTCGCCGCCGGGGAACTCGCCGCCGAACAGGAACATCGACAGGTACGTACCGACGATCGGCACGGACAGGATCGCGCCCTGCATGAAGCGGACACCGGTGCCGGAGAGCAGGTCGTCGGGGAGCGAGTAACCGGTGAAGCCGGTGAACATGCCGAGGACAAACAGCAGGAAGCCGAACAGCCAGTTGACCTCACGCGGCTTGCGGAACGCGCCGGTGAAGAACACGCGCATCATGTGCACGAACATGCCGGCGAGGAAGATCAGCGCCGCCCAGTGGTGGATCTGCCGGATCAGCAAGCCACCGCGCACATCGAAGGAGATGTGCATGGTCGAGTTGAATGCCTCGGACATGAGCTGTCCCTGCAGCGGGACGTAGCTGCCGTGGTACTCCACCTCGTTCATCGACGGGTGGAAGAACAGCGTCAGGTACACACCCGTGAGGATGATGATGATGAAGCTGTAGAGGCAGATCTCACCCAGCATGAAGGACCAGTGGTCCGGGAAGATCTTGCGCATGTTGGCCTTGGCCAGGGAGTAGATCCCGAGGCGGCCGTCGGCCCAGTCGGCGACCCGCTCACCGGCGGGCGCTTTCTTGCGGTGGTCGGCAGCCGTGGTGGCTGACGTCGTTTCGGTGCTCATCCGCGCTCCCAGAAGGCAGGACCGACGGGCTCTTCGAAGTCGCCGAGCGCCTCGAGGTAGCCCTCGTCGTTCACGCCGATGCGCAGCTGCGGCAGGGCGTGACCGGCCGGGCCGAAGATCACTCGGGCACCGTCGGAGAGGTCGAAGGTGGACTGGTGGCACGGGCAGAGGACGTGGTGCGTCTGCTGCTCGTACAGGGAGATCGGGCAGCCCACGTGGGTGCAGATCTTGGAGTACGCGACGATGCCTTCGTGCGACCACGCCAGCTCGCGCTTGTCCTTGATGTCGTCGGGCTGGAGCCGGACGATCATCAGGGCGGCCTTGGCGATCTGGGTCTGGAAGTCGTGGTCGTGCTCCTCCAGGCCCTCGGGCTTGGCGAAGGTGAGCGAACCGACGGCGACGTCCGAGGGACGCAGCGGCTCGTTCGTGTTCATGTTCACGAGCAGCTTGCCCTTGGCCCACAGGGTGTGCCGCAGCTTGTCCTCCGGCAGCGGACCGAGGTCACGCAGCAGGACGACGCCGGAGAGCGGGACCAGGGACAGCGCGCCGAACATGGTGTTGCGGATCAGCTTGCGCCGGCCGAGCTGGGACTCCTTCGCGCCCTGCGCGAAGTCCGCGAGGACCTTGGCCTTGACCTCGGGCTCGGCCTCGATCGGGTGCCGGTCGTCGGCGACCTCGACGTCGGACATCAGGGTGCGGGCCCAGTGGACCGCGCCCGCGCCGATGCAGAACAGCGCGAGACCGAGGGTCATGCCGAGCGCGAAGTTCAGCGCGCTGACGTGACCGATGGGCCACAGGTAGACGCTCTTGTCGACCGGGAACGCCACGAAGGACGCGATGAAGCCGATCGTCGACAGCATCGACACCGTGAACAGCAGGGCGACCGTGCGCTCGGAGCGCCGGGCGGCCTTCTCGTCGATGTCCTGGACGCGGTGCTCGTGCGGCGGCAGGCCCGGGTCCGCGAACGGGTCGGCGTGCTCGCCGGTCCTGTCCACGGCCACCGCGCCGTGCGCGGACTCCTGCTCGCTGGGCAGGTTCTCTTCTGGGGTTTCTTGGCTACTCATGACTTCTTGGCCTTTGCGGTCCGGGCGGCGACCCACACGGCGACCGCGATCAGCGCGCCGAGGCCGAAGATCCAGGCGAACAGGCCCTCGCTGACCGGTCCGAGACCGCCCAGCTTGAGACCACCGGGGCTCTCGGTCTTCTCGCTGTTGACCGCGTCGAGGTACGCGATGATGTCCTTCTTGTTCTTCTCCGGCATCGTCGTGTCGGGGAAGGACGGCATGTTCTGCGGGCCGGTCTGCATGGCCTCGTAGATGTGCTTCTTGCTGACGCCTTCCAGGCTCGGCGCGTACTTGCCGTGGGTCAGCGCGCCACCCTCACCGGTGAAGTTGTGGCACTGGGCACAGTTGGTGCGGAACAGCTCGCCGCCCTTGGCGATGTCGGCGCCCTTCGGGTCGACCTGCTTGTCGGTCGGCACGGAGGGACCCGCGCCGAGCGAGGCCACGTAGGCCGCGAGCTGGTCGATCTCGGCCTGGGTGTAGATGACCTTCTTCTTCGGCGCCTGGGCACCCTGCTGCTGCAGCGGCATCCGGCCGGTGCCGACCTGGAAGTCGACAGCGGCGGCGCCCACACCCACCAGGCTCGGGCCGTCGGACGTGCCCTGACCGCCGGTTCCGTGGCAGCTTGAGCAGCCCACGGCATAGAGCTTCTTGCCCTCGTCGATGGCGAGGGACTGAGCGGTTTCGTCGGCCTGCGCCTTGTCCGCCGGCGCGAACGCGGCGTACAGCCCCCCGGTGGCCGCCAGCGCGAGGAGTAGGACGACGACCGCCGCCAGCGGATGGCGTCGTCGTGCGGAGAGCTTTTTCACGGATTACCCCGGTGTCAGGATCTTCTGCGTCGATGCTTCTGGACTGTGTCGATACGTCGGGTGCGCCCGGCGGCCCGGAGCCGCCGCGCCCCGGCGCCGACTTACTTGATCATGTAGATCGTGGCGAAGAGGCCGATCCAGACGACATCGACGAAGTGCCAGTAGTAGGACACGACGATGGCGGCGGTCGCCTGCTCGTGGGTGAACCTTCTGGCCGCGTAGGTACGGCCGAGGACCAGCAGGAAGGCGATGAGGCCACCCGTCACATGCAGTCCGTGGAAGCCGGTGGTCAGGTAGAAGACCGAGCCGTACGGGTCGGACGAGAGCGAAAGGCCCTCGTGCTTGACCAGCTCGGTGTACTCGAAGACCTGGCCGCCGATGAAGATCGCACCCATGATGAAGGTGACGATGAACCACATCCGGAGCTTCTTCACGTCACCGCGCTCGGCCGCGAACACGCCGAGCTGGCAGGTGAGGGAGGAAAGCACCAGGATCGTGGTGTTGGTCGCCGAGAACGGGAAGTTCAGGCTGTCCGCCATTTCCTTCCAGTGGTCGGGACCCGTCACCGATCGCAGGGTGAAGTACATCGCGAAGAGGGCCGCGAAGAACATCAGCTCGGAACTCAACCAGATGATGGTTCCGACGCTGGTGAGGTTCGGTCGATTGACCGGCGGGTGCGCGTGCCCGGTGTCTACTGTCGTTGCTGTCGCCACGACCGACATTATGTCGGTCGCTTATCCCGCCCTCACCCCGGGGGGTGCCGTTCGGAGTGTCTGGTGCGTGTGTCCTGCCCGTATGGCCCATCGCGGCACTGCCCGAACCAGTGTTGACGAGGTGTCGGGAGGAGTAGCATCCGCGCGAGATCCCTCGACGATGCGGAGGAACCATGCAGCCGACCGCCACGGTGTTGATCTACAGCGATGACGCCAACACCCGCGAACAGGTCCGGTTGGCGGCCGGGCGCAGGCCCGCCGCCGATGTTCCCGCAGTCGAGTTCGTCGAGTGCGCCACGCTCCCCGCGGTCCTGGAGGAGCTGCGGCGGGGCGGCATCGACGTCTGCGTGCTCGACGGGGAGGCCGCGCCCGCGGGCGGCATGGGCGTCTGCCGGCAGATCAAGGACGAGGTCTTCCAGGCCCCGCCCGTGCTGCTGCTCATCGGACGGCCGCAGGACGCCTGGCTGGCCACCTGGAGCCGGGCCGAGACGGCCGTGACGCTGCCGCTGGAGCCGGTGGAGTTCGCCTCCGCCCTGGCCTCCCTGCTGCGCGGGAAGGCCGCCCTGAGCGCCTGAGGGCCCTGCCGGTCCCCCGGCGGCGCGGGCCCCCCGGTTACGCGGCGGCCCCGGTTACGCGGGCCGGGGGCGCAGGCGGGCCGGGTCGGAGGCGTCGCGGCCCGCGCTCGGGTCCGCGAGGAGGGCGCTGCCCTTGCGCCAGGCCGCCCAGGGCACGTTCCAGTCGCCGTAGCCGTTGCCGAAGTGGTCCATGCCGGCGCCGGCGCTGTTGACGACCTGGACGAGGTCGCCCGGGCGGACGGTCTGGAAGAACCAGGCGGCGTTGCCGGTGCTCATGCCGGTGCAGCCGTGGCTGGTGTTGGCGACGCCGTGGGAGCCGGCCGACCAGGGGGCGGCGTGCACGTACTCCCCGCTGTCGGTGACGCGCGTGGCGTAGTACACCATCTTGTCGTAGAAGTCCGCGGCGCCGATGCTGCGGCTGGTCATGCGGACGACGTGCTCCTTGCCCAGGACCACCTTGATGCCGTTCCTGGTGGCGTAGCCGGGCCTGCCGGTGGTGACCGGCATGGAGTGGATCTCCTTGTCGTTGCGGTAGACCTTCATCCAGTGCGCGGCGGCGTCCGTGACGGCCACGATCTTGTCGCCCGTGGTGAACCGGAGCGGGGCGACCGCGGCGCCCCGCAGCCCGTCGGAGACCTTGACGCCCTCCAGCGTGCTGTGCACGTGGACGGTGGCGTTGGCGGGCCAGTACTCCTTCGGGCGGTAGTGCAGCGTCGTGTCGTCCACCCAGTGCCAGGCGCCCTGCGTCGCGGGCTCCGAGCGGACCTTGAGCGCCCGCTCGACGACGGCCCTGGCCTTCTTGTCCTTGACCGGCGCGCCGAGCTTGGCGGTGACGGGCTGGCCGACGCCGTACTTGCCCGCGGCCGGGCCCAGGGTGACCTTCAGCAGCTCCTTCGGGCTGGGCGCCGCGGTGTCGAACGTCAGGACCTTGCGGCCGGGCGAGCCCTTACCGTCCTCCGTGCTCACCCGGACCGTGTAGCGGGCCCCGGCCGCCAGCGGCGCCGTGCTGCGCCAGCGGGTGCCGTCGGCGGAGAGCTCGCCCGCCACGTAGCGGCCCGTGGCGTCGGTGGCCGTGACGTCCGTGATACGCCCGTCGCGGCCCCGCGCGGTGACCTCCAGGGGCTTGTCCGGGTCGGCCTTCCGGTCGCTGTTCCCGGGACCGTTGAAGGCCACCTGGGACGCCGCGTCGTACGGCGCCGCCGAGAGCGGGTCGTCGCCGCCGTCCCCGCAGGCCGTCGTGCCCGCGCCGAGGGCGACCACCAGGAGGGTGCAGCTCAGCACCGTGCGGATTCGCGGAGAGTGGCTCATGAACACACGGTATGAAGGTTCGACACGCCGTGCGCGGCGGGTGACCCGTCCGAGGGTTCACCCGTAAGGCCGAACCGGAGCGGCCCCCCGGGGCCCTCCGAGCGGCGGCCGAAGGCCCGCGGACCCCGGCAACGGCCAGGGGCCCGGACGCTCCTGACGGAGTGTCCGGGCCCCTGGGGGTGCGACTCGATGCCCTACTGGTTCTGGTTCTCGCCGCGGTAGTACTCGAAGACCCAGCCCCACAGGCCGATCAGGATGATCGGGGCCGAGAAGTACAGCAGCCACCAGCCGAAGACGACGCCCATGAAGGCGAGCGCGCCACCGACGGCCAGGGACAGCGGCTGCCAGCTGTGCGGGCTGAAGAAGCCCACCTCGCCGGCCTCGTCCGCGACGTCGGCCTCCTTGTTGTCCTGTGCGGAGGCGTCGACCCGCCGGGCCGTGAAGGCCAGGTAGTAGCCGATCATGATGCACAGGCCGAAGGCCAGGAAGAGCGCGGTGGTTCCGGCGGGCTCCTTCGACCACCAGCCATACACGATGGCCATGATCAGTACGAAGACGCTCAGCCAGATGAACATCTTGCCCTGGATCTTCACTTGCCGGCCTCCTTGCCGCCGGCGACGGCGGCCATCTCGCCCTCACCGGCGTTCTCGAGCTGGTCGAGCGCGGCGATCTCAGGGTGGTGCAGGTCGAACGCCGGGGATTCGGAGCGGATCCGCGGCAGGGTGATGAAGTTGTGCCGCGGCGGCGGGCAGGAGGTGGCCCACTCCAGGGAGCGGCCGTAGCCCCACGGGTCGTCGACCTCGATCTTCTTGCCGTACTTGGCGGTCTTCCACACGTTGTAGAAGAACGGCAGGATCGACAGACCGAGCAGGAACGAGGCGATCGTCGAGATCGTGTTCAGGGCGGTGAAGCCGTCGGCGTCCAGGTAGTCCGCGTACCGGCGCGGCATGCCCTCGGCGCCCAGCCAGTGCTGGACCAGGAACGTGCCGTGGAAGCCCACGAACAGCGTCCAGAAGGTGATCTTGCCGAGCCGCTCGTCCAGCATCTTGCCGGTGAACTTCGGCCACCAGAAGTGGAAGCCGGAGAACATCGCGAACACCACGGTGCCGAAGATGACGTAGTGGAAGTGCGCGACCACGAAGTACGAGTCGGAGACGTGGAAGTCCATCGGCGGCGAGGCCAGGATGACACCGGTCAGACCACCGAAGGTGAAGGTGATCAGGAAGCCGACCGCCCAGAGCATCGGGGTTTCGAAACTCAGCGAGCCCTTCCACATCGTGCCGATCCAGTTGAAGAACTTCACACCGGTCGGTACCGCGATGAGGAACGTCATGAAGGAGAAGAACGGCAACAGCACGCCGCCGGTGACGTACATGTGGTGCGCCCACACCGTCACGGAAAGACCGGCGATGGCGATGGTCGCGCCCACCAGGCCCATGTAGCCGAACATCGGCTTACGGGAGAAGACCGGGATGACTTCGGAAATGATTCCGAAGAACGGCAGGGCGATGATGTACACCTCTGGATGGCCGAAGAACCAGAAGAGGTGTTGCCAGAGCAAGGCGCCGCCGTTGGCCGCGTCGAAGATGTGGGCACCAAACTTGCGGTCCGCCTCCAGGGCGAACAGCGCGGCGGCCAGGACCGGGAAGGCGAGCAGGACCAGCACACCGGTCAGCAGCACGTTCCAGGTGAAGATCGGCATGCGGAACATCGTCATGCCGGGGGCGCGCATGCAGATGATCGTGGTGATGAAGTTGACCGAGCCGAGAATGGTGCCGAAGCCGGAGAAGGCCAGACCCATGATCCACATGTCGGCGCCGATGCCCGGCGACCGGACGGCGTCGGAGAGCGGCGAGTACGCGAACCAGCCGAAGTCCGCGGCGCCGTTCGGGGTGAGGAAGCCGCCGACCGCGATGAGCGAGCCGAACAGGTACAGCCAGTAGGCGAACATGTTCAGCCGCGGGAAGGCGACGTCCGGGGCGCCGATCTGGAGCGGCATGATCCAGTTCGCGAAGCCCGCGAACAGCGGCGTCGCGAACATCAGCAGCATGATCGTGCCGTGCATCGTGAACGCCTGGTTGAACTGCTCGTTCGACATGATCTGCGTGCCGGGACGGGCGAGCTCGGCGCGCATGAAGAGCGCCATGACGCCGCCGATGCAGAAGAACGCGAACGACGTGACCAGATACAGCGTGCCGATCGTCTTGTGGTCCGTGGTGGTCAGCCACTTGACGACGACGTTTCCGGGCTGCTTGCGCCTGACCGGCAGTTCGCTCTCGTACGAGTCTTCCGCTGCCGCGGCACCCTGAGGTTCGTTGAGGATGCTCACAGTTGGTTCGTCTCCCGGTTCTTCTCGCGGTCCGTCTGCTCGATGCCGGCCGGGATGTAACCGGTCTGGTTCTTCTTCGCGAGGTCTTCGAGGTGCTTCTGGTAGCGCTCGGGAGAGACGACCTTGACGTTGAAGAGCATCCGGGAGTGGTCGACGCCGCACAGCTCGGCGCACTTGCCCATGAAGGTGCCCTCCTTGTTGGGAGTCACCTCGAACGCGTTGGTGTGGCCCGGAATGACGTCCTGCTTCATCAGGAACGGCACCACCCAGAAGGAGTGGATGACGTCGCGCGAAGTCAGGACGAAGCGGACCTTCTCGCCCTTGGGGAGCCAGAGGGTGGGGCCGGGGTTGCCGTTCTGCGGGTTCCGCTCGCCCGGCGTGCCGACCTCGTAGACGCCGCCCGCGTTGTCCGGGAAGTCCTTCCGGAAGCGGTCCGGAATGGCGTCGAGGTCCTTGGACGTCTTGGCGTCGCCCTTGTCGGAGCCCGGCACGTCCTCGATGTAGTTGAAGCCCCAGCTCCACTGGTAGCCGACCACGTTGATGGTGTGCTTCGGCTTGTCGTCGAGCGCGAGGAGCTTCGACTCGTCACGGGCGGTGAAGTAGAACAGCACCGAGACGATGATCAGGGGGACGACCGTGTACAGCGCCTCGATGGGCATGTTGTAACGGGTCTGTGCCGGTACCTCCACCTTGGTGCGGCTGCGCCGGTGGAAGATGACGCTCCACAGGATCAGGCCCCAGACCAGCACGCCCGTGGCGAGCGCAGCCGCCCACGAGCCCTGCCAGAGGGAGAGGATCCGCGGAGCCTCCTCCGTGACCGGGGTCGGCATACCCAGGCGGGGAAAGTCCTTGTATGTGCAACCGGTGGCGGTTACCAGGACCAGGCCCGCAGTCAGTGCCTGCAGCAGCTTCCGCCGCATCGGGCGCCGCGGCGAGCGGTCGGAGCCGTTGGGACTCACGTAGCGCCTTCCCGAGAGTCTCGCCCGCGCGGTTGGCTGCGGCCTTCTCGCTGGTCGGTCGCCGCCCTGCGTCGGGCAGGGGTTTGGATGTTTATGCGGACCAAACCCTACTGGACGCTATTTGGGGTCGCGCGGGGAGGGTGCCTAACGCGCCGCGGGTCACTCCGAAGGGGGGCGATCGCCGCCGGGGGCGGCGATCTGACGGGTGCTTGGGCGCCTGTCAGTTCGGGGCTGCGGCTTTCCCTGGCGGGTGCGGGCGCGTCCCTATTGCTCGCGCAGTTCCCCGCGCCCCTTTGGGGCGCTGCCCCTGAGGGAGGTCTTAGCGTTACGGGGTGTCCTACTTCGATGCTGCTTCCTCCGCTCCGCTTCATCCCGTTGCCCGGCAGGCGCTGCAGGCCTCCCTGGAAGAGGGGTGGGCCGATCCCTCGCGGCTGTACCGGGAGGGGCGGCGGGCGCGGATGCTGCTCGACGCGGCACGGGAGGCCGCCGCCGAGGCGGTGGGGTGCCGGCCGGACGAGCTGGTGTTCACCACCTCCGGCACCCGGGCCCTGTACGACGGGATCGGCGGGGCGCTCGCCGGGCGGCGGCGGGTGGGGCGGCACCTGGTGGTGTCCGCGGTGGAGCACTCCGCGGTACTCCATTCGGCCGCGGCGCACGAGCGGGCCGGCGGGGCGGTGACCGAGGTGGGCGTGGACCGGGCCGGGGCGGTGGACGCCGCGGCGTACGCGGCCGCGCTGCGCGACGACACCGCGCTGGCCTGCCTGCAGTCCGCCAACCACGAGGTCGGCACCCGGCAGCCGGTGGCCGAGGTGGCGGCGGCGTGCCGGGAGGCCGGGGTGCCGCTGCTCGTGGACGCGGCGCAGTCGCTGGCGTGGGGGCCGGTGGACGGCGACTGGGCCCTGCTCACGGCGAGCGCCCACAAATGGGGCGGACCGGCCGGTGTCGGGCTTCTGGTGGTGCGCAAGGGGGTGCGGTTCGCGCCCCAAGGCCCGGTGGACGAGCGGGAGTCGGGCCGGTCGGCCGGGTTCGAGAACATCCCGGCGGTCGTGGCGGCCGCGGCGGCGCTGCGGGCCGTGCGCGCGGAGGCGGCGCAGGAGGAGGCCCGGCTGCGGGAGCTGACGGAGCGCATCCGGGCGCGGGTGCCCGCGCTGGTGCCGGACGTGGAGGTGGTGGGCGACCCGGCGCGGCGGCTGCCGCACATGGTGACCTTCTCCTGTCTCTATGTCGACGGGGAGACGTTGCTGCACGAGCTGGACCGGGCCGGGTTCTCCGTGTCCTCCGGCTCCTCGTGCACCAGCAGCACGCTCACGCCGAGCCATGTGCTCAAGGCGATGGGCGTGGTCAGCGAGGGCAACGTCCGGGTGTCACTGCCGCTCGGCACCGACGCGGCGGAGGTGGAGCGGTTCCTCCAGGTGCTGCCCGGCGCGGTGTCCTCCGTACGGGAGAAGCTGGGCGCGCCGGCGCCGGGCGCCGCGGGCGGTGCGGGCGGGACGGCCGGCGCGGTGACCATCGACGCCCTGGGCGAGCGCTGCCCGCAGCCGGTCATCGAGCTCGCCAAGGCCATCGACCGGGTGCGGGTCGGCGGGACCGTGACGGTCCTGTCGGACGACGAGGTGGCGGCCGTGGACATCCCCGCCTGGTGCTGGACGCGGGGGCAGGAGTACGTCGGCGCGGAGGAGCGCGAGCGGGGCGCGGCCTACGTCGTGCGCCGCCGCGCCTGAGCCCGCGCCCGTACGCGGAGGTACGCGGAGGCACGCGGGGCCCCGCGCCCCGCGCCCCGCCCGCGGACGGGGGCGGCGCGCTCCCCCGCCCCGGCGGGTTCCGTCCGCCCCGGCCGGGGCGGACGGTCGCGTCAGGCCAGGTGCGCCCGGACCTCGGTGGCGGCCTCGTCGCCGTACGCCTTGGCGAACCGCTCCATGAAGGAGCTGCGCCGCAGCTCGTACTCCTGGGTGCCGGTCGTCTCGATGACCAGCGTGGCGAGCATGCAGCCGACCTGTGCCGCGCGCTCGTGCGAGACGCCCCAGGCCAGCCCGGAGAGGAAGCCCGCGCGGAAGGCGTCGCCCACGCCGGTCGGCTCGACCTTGGCCTCCTCCTGCGGGACGCCGACCTCGATCGGGTCCTGCCCGGCCGCCTCGATGCGGACGCCCTTCGCGCCGAGCGTCGTCACCCGGTGGCCGACCTTGCCCAGGATCTCGGCGTCGCTCCAGCCGGTCTTGGACTCGATCAGGCCCTTCTCGTACTCGTTGGAGAACAGGTACGTCGCGCCGTCGAGCAGGGTGCGGATCTCGTCGCCGTTCATGCGGGCGATCTGCTGCGAGAAGTCCGCGGCGAAGGGGATGCTCCGGCTGCGGCACTCCTCGGTGTGGCGCAGCATCGCCTCGGGGTCGTCGGCGCCGATCAGGACGAGGTCGAGGCCGCCCACGCGGTCGGCGACGGTCTTGAGCTCGATGAGGCGGGCCTCGCTCATGGCGCCGGTGTAGAAGGAGCCGATCTGGTTGTGGTCGGCGTCCGTGGTGCAGACGAAGCGCGCGGTGTGCAGCGTCTCGGAGATGCGGACCGACGCGGTGTCCACGCCGTGCCGGTCGAGCCAGGCGCGGTACTCGTCGAAATCGGGGCCCGCGGCACCGACCAGGATCGGGCGGGTGCCGAGCTGCCCCATGCCGAAGCAGATGTTGGCGCCGACCCCGCCGCGGCGGACGTCGAGGGCGTCGACGAGGAAGGAAAGGGAGACCGTGTGCAGTTGGTCGGCGACGAGCTGGTCGGCGAAGCGGCCGGGGAACGTCATGAGGTGGTCGGTGGCGATGGAGCCGGTGACTGCGATACGCACGGCTGGGAGCTCCTGCGGCGTGTAGCGGCGGCGCCCCGCGCTCCTTGCGGGGCGGTGGCGGACGTCGCGTGGTCGGTTGACGGTTAACGCTATCCGGTGAGGCGGCGTTCGAAGAACTGGCCAAAAATACCCGATAGTAGCCCTTTCTCCTTGGGCGTGGCGGTGCTTACGGTTCCGCTATGACCCTCTTTCCGCAGGACAGCGCCGCGGCGCCCGCCGTCGAGCAGGCAGCCGACACCTGGGAGACCTTGCGTGGTGCTTGCACGCGCATGGTTCCGCACTGGGCGGTGCCCGCCGGGCCCGCGGCGGCCCCGATGCCGCCCTCGCGCATCCACGGGGTCACGGTCCCGGCGGCGTCCGCCCGGCTCCTCGACGGCATGTCCGAGTACGGGGACTGAGCCCCGGAGCCCGAGGGAACCGGGTGCTCCGCCGCCGCGTCCCATCGCCGTCCCCCACCGGGGGGACGTCATGTACGACGGGACGACGCGGTGCGCACGCTCCGTGACGGACCGCCGTACGGGCTCTCCAGACGGCACGGCACGCGAAGGAGCGATGCGGTGGACACCGAGCAGACGCGGGACGGACGGCGGCGGCGGTCATCGCTGGTGGTGACGTCGGTCGCGGCCGCGGTGCTGCTGGCGGGCGGCGGGACGTACCTGCTCACGGCCTCGTCCGACGACGGTGGCGGCGCCCCGGCGGGCGGCGGAGGCACACCGCCCCCGCTCGCCCTCGACGGATACGCGGACGGAAAGGGCGGACACTCCGATTCCGGACCGGGCCGTACGAACGGGACGGGCGGCGGCGCCTCGGAGGGCATCGCCCCGGGCGAGCCCGACCCCACCGGCGCGACCTACCGGGCGGTGGGCGAGCTGCCGAAGGGGCCGGATTCGGCCGCGGTGTACGCGCCGCGCGGCGAGGTCACCCGGGAGAGCGTGACGCGCCTCGCCGAGGCCCTCGGCCTGTCCGGCACGCCCGTGGCGCAGGGCGACGCCTGGCGGCTCGGGCCGGCCGACGACGGCTCGGGCCCCTCCCTCCAGGTGGCCCGCAAGGCCCCCGGCACCTGGACGTTCAGCCGCCACGAGCCCGGGGGCGGCGACAACTGCCGCAAGGGCCGGCCCTGTCCGGACGGCACCTCCCCGGAGACCGGCACGCCCGTCGGGGAGGCGGCCGCGAAGAAGGCCGCCGCGCCCGTCCTCAAGGCCCTCGGCCAGGACGGCGCGAAGCTGGACGCGGGCCAGCTCATGGGGTCGGTGCGGGTGGTCAACGCGTCCCCCGAGGTGGACGGCCTGCCGACGTACGGCTGGTCGACCGGCGTGCAGGTGGACGGGGACGGCCAGGTGGTCGGCGGCAGCGGCCACCTCGCCGCGCTGCGCAAGGGCGCGACGTACCCCGTGGTGAGCGCGGAGAAGGCCCTCGACCTGCTGAACGCGTCCGGCAACGGCCGGGTGGGCATCGGCGGCTGCGCGACGCCGGCGCCGCGCACGCCGCAGAAGCCCGGGAAGCCCGCGGTGCCCGAGGAGCCGGACAAGCCCGTGAACCCGGCCGAGCCGGAGAAGAAGGCGCCCGGGCCGCGCACGCTGCCCGGGGCCGAGGACGGCACGCCGGGCTCGCGCGAGCAGGCGCCGTGCGAGCCGACCGTGCCGCCGAAGCCGCGGCCGGTGCCCGTGGTCGGCGCCACGTTCGGCCTGGCCGCGCACTTCGTCGCCGGGCGGCAGACGCTCGTACCGTCGTGGCTGTTCGAGGTGCGGCCGCACGGCGCGCCGGTCTCCTCCACGGTGTCGCACCCGGCGGTGGAACCGGCGTACCTGAAGGCGCCCGGCCTGCCCGGTGACGCCGAGCCGGAGCCCGGGCCCGCGGAGCCGGGCATCGTCACCAAGGACGTCCGGATCGACGGGTACAGCTCGTCCGGCAGGACACTGGCGCTGCACTTCACGGGCGGGGTGTGCGATACGTACGAGGCGACGGCGGCGGAGAGCGGACGGCAGGTCACCGTGAAGGTCACCGCGACCGGCGAGAAGGGCAAGATGTGCATCGACCTGGGCAAGTTCTACACGCTGCCGGTGACGCTGGAGAAGCCGCTGGACGGCCGGAAGGTCGTGACCCCCGAGGGCGCGGCGGTGCCGCGGGACAAGGGCGAGGTGAGGGGCGAGCCCGCGCCGCGGACGTAGCCCGCGCACACGCATGAAGGCGGTGGCCCCCGAGCCGGGGGCCACCGCCTTCATGCGGTACGTCCAGCCGTACGTCCTGGCCGGCCGTACGTCCTAGCTGAAGGAGTCGCCGCAGGCGCAGGAGCCCGTGGCGTTCGGGTTGTCGATCGTGAAGCCCTGCTTCTCGATCGTGTCGACGAAGTCGATGGAGGCACCACCCAGGTACGGAGCGCTCATGCGGTCGGTGACGACCTTCACGCTGCCGAACTCCTTGACGACGTCACCGTCGAGCGAGCGCTCGTCGAAGAAGAGCTGGTAGCGCAGACCCGAGCAGCCACCGGGCTGAACGGCGACGCGCAGCGCCAAGTCGTCGCGGCCTTCCTGGTCGAGCAGGGCCTGGACCTTGGCCGCGGCGGCGTCGGTCAGGATGATGCCGTCGGTGACGGTGGTGGTCTCGTCCGATACGGACATCTACATCTCTCCCGGGTTGTACGGAGACTGCTTGCCGACCGGTAGCAACCGGCGGGACCGCGTATTCATTCCCATGCTCGCACACGGGCCACGACGGGGGATGCGTCACATCGACACTATGGCCATCGTCAAACTGACGTGAAGCGGTTATGATAGATAACGTCAATTAGACGAAAAGCCCCCGGTGCAAGCACCGGCTCCACTGGAGGCGGCTACGCCGCCGCGACATTTCAGAAGAAAGGGTGCGTGTCGTGACCACCGCCCAATCCCCCGTGGCCGCCGTGGACCTCGGTGACCTCGGCGTTCAGCCGACTCCGCTCGCCCTGCTGCTGCTCGGCCGCGAGGCCGACCCCCGGAGCGAGCGAGGCGTGGAGTGCCCCGGCGACCTGCCCGCGCCGTCGGACCCCGGCCTGGTGGAGCGCGCCCGCGCCGCCAAGGAGAAGCTCGGCGACAAGGTCTTCGTGCTCGGCCACCACTACCAGCGCGACGAGGTCATCCAGTTCGCGGACGTGACCGGCGACTCCTTCAAGCTGGCCCGGGACGCGGCGGCGCGGCCGGGGGCGGAGTACATCGTCTTCTGCGGCGTGCACTTCATGGCGGAGTCCGCGGACATCCTGACCACCGACGACCAGAAGGTGGTCCTCCCGGACCTGGCGGCCGGCTGCTCGATGGCCGACATGGCCACGGCGGAGCAGGTCGCCGAGTGCTGGGACGTGCTCACCGAGGCCGGCGTCGCCGAGCAGGTCGTACCGGTCTCGTACATGAACTCGTCCGCGGACATCAAGGCCTTCACGGGCAGGCACGGCGGCACGATCTGCACCTCGTCCAACGCCAAGCGGGCGCTGGAGTGGGCCTTCGAGCAGGGCGAGAAGATCCTGTTCCTGCCGGACCAGCACCTCGGGCGCAACACCGCGGTCCGCGACCTGGGCATGTCCCTGGAGGACTGCGTCGTCTACAACCCGCACAAGCCGAACGGCGGCCTGACCGCCGAGCAGCTCCGCGACGCGAAGATGATCCTGTGGCGCGGCCACTGCTCCGTGCACGGCCGCTTCTCGCTGGAGTCGGTCGAGGACGTCCGCGCCCGGATACCCGGCGTCAACGTCCTCGTGCACCCCGAGTGCAAGCACGAGGTCGTCGCCGCGGCGGACTACGTCGGCTCGACCGAGCACATCATCAAGACCCTGGAGGCGGCGCCCGCGGGCTCCAAGTGGGCCATCGGCACCGAGCTGAACCTGGTGCGGCGCCTGGCCAACCGCTTCGCCCCGGAGGGCAAGGAGATCGTCTTCCTCGACAAGACGGTGTGCTTCTGCTCCACCATGAACCGCATCGACCTGCCGCACCTGGTGTGGGCGCTGGAGTCGCTGGCCGACGGCAAGCTCGTCAACCGCATCGAAGTCGACCGCGAGATCGAGCAGTTCGCGAAGCTGGCGCTGGAGCGGATGCTGGCGCTGCCGTAGCCGGACGGTGCCGTGCTGCTGCACTGCCGTGCTGCTGTACTGCCGCGGGTACGCGGCTCGGTGAGGGGCGTTCGCCAGGGCGGGCGCCCCTCACCCGTGCGGTGACCGGCCCGTACGCCGTCCGCGCGGGTCAGTCGCCGCGGGGCCGCACCAGGCCCGTCTCGTAGGCGATGACGACCAGTTGGGCGCGGTCGCGGGCGCCGAGCTTGGCCATGGCGCGGTTCACGTGCGTCTTCACGGTGAGCGGGCTGACTTCGAGGCGCTCGGCGATCTCGTCGTTCGACAGGCCCCCGGCGACCTGGACGAGCACCTCGCGCTCGCGCCCGGTGAGCGCGTCGAGCCGCTCGCTGCGGGCGGGCGACTCCGCGTCCTCACCGTCGCCCTGGGCCAGGAACCGGGCGATGAGCCCCTTCGTCGCGGTGGGCGACAGGAGCGCCTCGCCCGCCGCCGCGACGCGGATGGCGCCGAGCAGTTCGTCGGGCTCGGCGCCCTTGCCGAGGAAGCCGGACGCCCCGGCGCGCAGGGACTGCACCACGTACTCGTCGACCTCGAAGGTCGTCAGCATGACCACACGGACGTGGGACAGGGCCGGGTCGTCGCTGATCATGCGGGTGGCGGCGAGGCCGTCCGTGCCGGGCATCCGGATGTCCATCAGGACGACGTCGGCGGCCTCGGCCTTCGCCAGCCGGACGGCCTCGGCGCCGTCGGACGCCTCCCCCACGACCGCCATGTCGGGCTCGGAGTCGACGAGGACCTTGAACGCGCTGCGCAGCAGCGCCTGGTCGTCGGCGAGCAGCACCCGGATCGTCACGCGGTCCCTCCCCTGGCCGGGGTGTGCTCCCGGCCGCCCTGTTCCGTGGTCGTGACCGGCAGGATCGCATGGACGCGGAAGCCGCCCCCGTAGCGGGGCCCGGCACTGCACCGGCCGCCCAGCGCGCTGACGCGCTCGCGCATGCCGAGCAGGCCGTGGCCGCCGCCGCGCTCGGGGTCGTCGGCGGGCCGCTCGGCGGCGTCGGCGCCGGCCCCGTCGTCGAGGACGGTGACCTCCAGGTTCGACCCCACGCGGACCACGCTGACCTCCGCCTTGGCGTGCTCGCCCGCGTGCTTCTGCACGTTGGTCAGCGCCTCCTGGATGATCCGGTAGGCCGCCAGGTCCACGGCCGCCGGGAGCGTCAGGCCGCTGTCGCCGCGGGCCACCTCCACGGGCAGCCCCGCGTGCAGGAAGGTGTCGACGAGGTCGTCGAGGCGGCCGAGGCCGGGCGCGGGCTCGGTGGGCGCCTCCGGGTCGCCGTTCTGGCGCAGCAGGCCGACGGTGGCGCGCAGCTCGCCGAGCGCGGACCGGCTGGCCTCGCGGACGTGCGAGAGGGCCTCCTTGGCCTGGTCGGGCCGCTTGTCCATGACGTGCGCGGCGACGCCGGCCTGGACGTTGACCAGGGCGATGTGGTGGGCGACGACGTCGTGCAGGTCGCGGGCGATGCGCAGCCGCTCCTCGGCGACGCGGCGCCGCGCCTCCACCTCACGGGTGCGCTCGGCGCGCTCGGCCCGCTCCCTTATGGCGTCGACGAAGGCGCGGCGGCTGCGCACCGCGTCGCCCGCGGCCGCGGCCATGCCCGTCCAGGCGAAGATGCCGATGTTCTCCTGCGCGTACCAGGGCAGCGGTCCGGCGAACATGGCGACGCCGGTGAGGCCGGCCATGGTGACCAGGCCGATGCGCCAGGAGGTGGGGCGGTTGGTGCGGGCGGCCACGGTGTACAGGGCGATGACGGCGCACATGACGACCGGGGCCCGGGGGCCGGTCGACACCAGTTCCACGAGGGAGAACGCGCTGGTGACGGCGAGCACCGTCCAGGGGGTGCGGCGGCGCAGGACGAGCGTGGCCGCGCCCAGTGTCATGAGGGTCAGGCTGAGGGCGCCCGGGGCGTGCACGTTCCAGGTGGAGCCGTCCTCCTGGTAGGGCTCGGCGAAGGAGCCGATGACCATGCAGATGAGGGCGGCGGCCGCGAGGACCGCGTCCACGGCCAACGGGTGCGTCCTGGCCCAGCCCCGGCACCGTTCGAAGTTGGTCACGGCTAAACGGTACGGGGCGCCTTCCGGCGGGGGAACGGAAAGCGGGTTCGGGCCCGAAGGGGTTGACGTACCTCCGGACGACGGGGAGGTCCCGGCGATCGCCCGCCCCCGGAGAGGTGCGCGGTGGCGGGTCGCGGTGCCGGCCGGGGACGGGGCCGTCGCCGGCGCACGGGGGCGAGACCGCCGCCAGCGGGGGACAGGCCACCGTCAGCCGGGGACGAGGCCGCCATCAGGCCGGGACGACGAGGCCCGTCGTCAGCCCGGGATGAGCCCGTCGTCGGAGAGCATGGCGCGGACGTCGGCGAGCGACGCGTCCGGCGCGGGAAGGATCAGCTCCGAGGGCTCGAGGGCGTCGTCGGGAAGGGGTTCCCCGAGCTCGCGGACCTTGTCCAGGAGGGCGTGCAGCGTGCGCCGGAAACCGGCCTCGTCGCCGCCCTCCATCTCCTCGAGGAGTTCGTCGTCCAGCGTGTTCAGTGCGGCGAAGTGGCTGTCGGCCAGCTTCACCTGCCCCTCCCCCATGATCCTGACGATCATGACGCCCTCCTCGGACGTGAGCGGTGGCTACTGCTTGTCGAAGCGCGGGGTGTCGTGCGTCCGGGACGCCTGGCCCTGCCCCTGGCCGCCCTCGATGGCGGGCTTGGGCGTGGCACCGGAGCCGCCGGCCAGCTCGGCCTTCATGCGCTGGAGCTCCAGCTCTACATCTGTACCACCGGAGAGCCGGTCGAGCTCGGTCTGGATGTCGTCCTTGGCGAGGCCGGAGGGGTCGTCGAGGGCGCCGGAGGCGAGCAGTTCGTCGATCGCGCCGGCGCGGGCCTGGAGCTGGGCCGTCTTGTCCTCGGCGCGCTGGATCGCCATGCCGACGTCGCCCATCTCCTCGGAGATGCCGGAGAAGGCCTCGCCGATACGGGTCTGGGCCTCGGCGGCGGTGTAGGTCGCCTTGATGGTCTCCTTGCGCGTCCGGAACGCGTCGACCTTGGCCTGCAGGCGCTGGGCCGCGAGGGTGAGCTTCTCCTCCTCGCCCTGCAGGGTCTGGTGCTGCGTCTCCAGGTCGGTGACCTGCTGCTGGAGCGCCGCGCGGCGGGAGAGCGCCTCGCGGGCCAGGTCCTCGCGGCCGAGCGCGAGCGCCTTGCGGCCCTGGTCCTCCAGGGTGGAGGACTGCTTCTGGAGCTGGTTGAGCTGCAGCTCAAGGCGCTTGCGGGAGGTCGCCACGTCGGCGACGCCGCGGCGCACCTTCTGCAGCAGCTCCAACTGCTTCTGGTACGAGTAATCGAGGGTTTCGCGCGGGTCCTCGGCCCGGTCAAGGGCCTTGTTCGCCTTCGCGCGGAAGATCATCCCCATACGCTTCATGACACCGCTCATGGGCTTCGCGCGCCCCCTTCTGACGGACTTCCAGCTCCAGCACTGCGACAGAACCCACGGTACGGGCTCCGTATCCATTACCGCACTGTTCGCGGGTGGATGCGCTCATCCCCAAGGACGACTGCTCCGCCCGCCCATCCGGCGCAAGGAGTAGGTGCGACCCCGGGAACCGCCCGTACCTGCTCCTGCCCCCACCTCGACCACACCATGAGGACGCGCGGTGTCGCCGGATCGTTCCCCGGCGGGCCGAGGTCCACACCCGCCCGTCTCCGGCCACCCGCCCGCCCTTGCAATGAAGGGCCTGCGGCCCCGCGCCGCCCTGGTACCCCGTACCCTTGGCTTTTGTGTTCCGTAGCCGATCCAAGGACGAGAAGGCCCCGGCCGCCAAGGCGCCGGTGACCGACGTTCCGTCCGCGCAGCCCCGAGACCCCCAGGCCCCCAAGGGCCGACCCACCCCCAAGCGGGCCGCCGCCCAGTCGCAGCGCCGCAGCGTGATGAACACGCCGACGACCCGCAAGGAGGCCGCCAAGCGGGCGCGCGAGGAGCGCCGCGCGAACCTGGAGAAGCAGCGCCAGGCGCTGGCCAGCGGCGACGAGCGCTACCTGCCCGCCCGGGACAAGGGGCCGGTGCGCAAGTACGCCCGTGACTTCGTGGACTCCCGGTTCTGCGTCGCCGAGTTCTTCCTGCCGACGGCCGTGCTCATCCTGGTCCTGAGCCTGGTCCGCGTCGCGCAGCTCCAGAACATCGCGCTGCTGCTGTGGCTCGTCGTGATCGTCCTGATCGTGCTCGACTCGATCACCACCGGCTTCCGGCTCAAGAAGCGCCTGAACCAGCGCTTCCCCGACGAGCACAAGAAGGGCGCCGTCGCGTACGCCCTGATGCGTTCGCTCCAGATGCGCCGGCTGCGGCTGCCGAAGCCGCAGGTCAAGCGCGGGGAGCGGCCCTGAGCCAGGGCCGGGGCGCGAGCCCTGGTACGTGGCCGGCGGTGTGCCGGGAGCTGGTGGCCCGGCAGCTCGACGAACAGATCGTGGCGCGGTTCCCGGTGGGGCGCAGGCTGCGGGCGCTCGACGTCGGCATGGGGGACGGCGCCCAGGCGCTCCGGCTCGCCCGGGCCGGACACGAGGTGACGGGCGTCGAGCGGGACGCCGCCGCGCTCGCCGCCGCGCGGGCCGCGACGGCCGCCGAGCCGGAGGGCATCAGGTCGCGGATGCGGATCGTCGAGGGCGACGGTCGGGACACGGGGGTGCACTTCCCGCCGGGCAGCTTCGACGTCGTGCTCTGCCACGGGGTGCTCCCGTACGTGGACGAGCCGGACGCGCTGCTCGCCGGGCTCGGCCGCGTCCTCGCGCCGGGCGGGCTCCTGTCCCTCGTCGTACGGAACGCCGACGCGCTGGCCATGGGTCCTGCGCTGCGGGGGGACTGGAGCGGGGCGCTCGCGGCCTTCGGCGCCGACACGTACCGGGACTCCTCCGGGGCGGTGGCGCGGGCGCACCGGCTCGACGCGACGACGGCGGCGCTCGCGGGGATCGCGGCACCGCTGCGGGCCTGGTACGGGGTGCGCGTCTTCGGCGGGGCCGCGGATCCGCCCGTCGGTGGGGACGACTTCGAGGCCCTGCTGACCGCGGAGGAGCGGGCGGGACGCACCGACCCCTACCGCGCGGTGGCCTCGCTCCTGCACGTGTGCGGGGCGCGCGACTGACGCGTGCGCGCGGGCGCGACCGGGCCCGCGCGGGCGTGAGGGCTCCGCGGGCGTGAGGGCTCCGCGGGCGTGAGGGCTCCGCGGGCGGGAGCGCGACCGGTCCCGGCACGCGTGGGCGCGGCTGACCCGGGCGCGTAGGCGCGCTGCTGGCCCGGGCGCGCGGGCGCGGCTGATCCAGGGCCCGGGCCCGGCTGCCCAGGCACGACTGCCCGGGGGCGCCCGCGCCCTGCTCGCGGCTCCCTGCTCGCGGCCCCCTGTTCGGAGGCGTGCCGCAGGACGGGGGCCGTGGCTCCCCCGAGACTCGGGGGGTATGAGAGCTTCGCGTGTCCTCGCCCTGGCGGCCGCCCTCGCCGCGACCGGCCTCGCGGCCGCCGGATGCACCGGGCAGAGCGGCCCGTCCCGGCAGGGATCGACCACCCAGGCGGCGGCCTCCCGGGCCGCGGCGGCGCCCGCCGCGGCCGACGCGCTGCAGGACGACTACCTGCGGGTCGTCAAGGAGGCGCTCCCCTCCGTCGTGCAGATCGACGCCTCAAACAGCCTCGGCTCCGGCGTGGTCTACGACGACAAGGGGCACATCGTCACCAACGCGCACGTGGTGGGCCGGGAGAAGAGGTTCCGCGTCACCACGGCCACCGGCGAGGAGCCCCTCGCGGCCACGCTGGTCTCGGCGTACCCGGAGCAGGACCTCGCGGTCATCAAGCTCGACAAGGCGCCGCGCGGTCTGCGGGCCGCGGACTTCGCCGACTCGGGGAAGGTGGAGGTGGGCCAGATCGTGCTGGCGATGGGTTCGCCGCTCGGCCTGTCCTCCAGCGTCACGCAGGGCATCGTGTCCGGGACCGGCCGCACGGTCAGCGAGGGCCGCGCCGGCGGCGGCACCGGCGCCACCATCGGCAACATGGTGCAGACGTCCGCCGCGATCAACCCCGGCAACAGCGGCGGCGCCCTGGTGAACCTCGACGGCGACGTCGTCGGCATCCCCACGCTGGCCGCGACCGACCCGGCCATGGGCGGCGGCGCGGCGCCGGGCATCGGGTTCGCGATCCCCGCGTCGATGGTGCGTACGGTGGCGGACCAGATCGTCGAGAAGGGGCGGGTCACCGACTCGGGCCGGGCGGCGCTCGGCATCAGCGGGCGCACGGTCCTCGGTGACGACTACCGGCCTGCGGGCGTGGCCGTGGCCGAGGTGCGCGACGGCGGCGCCGCCGACCGGGCGGGCCTCAGGGCCGGGGACGTCATCACCAAGGTCGGGGACGCCGAGGTCACCACCGTCACGTCCCTGGCGGAGGCACTGGCCTCGGACCGGCCCGGGGACGAGGTGCGGGTGACGTACGTACGGGACGGCGCGGAGCGGACCGCGGAGGTCACGCTCGGCGAGGTGTGACACCGGCGCTCCTCCGCCGCCGCCCCGGTGCGATCCCCCGGGGGCGGCGCGGACGGCGCGAGGCGGGGCCGACGGCCCCGCCTCGGTGATCGGTTCCGGCCCGGTGATCGGTTCCGGCCCGGTGACCGGTTGCGGCCCGGTGACCGGTTGCGGCCCGGTGACCGGTTCCGGCTCGTGGCGCGGCCGGAGGTCCGGTGCTCAGCCCTGGGCCGCGTCCTGGGCGTGCAGGCTCATCGGGCCGTAGATCTTCGCCGTGTCCTCCAGGAGCGTCACCTGGTCCACCCCGCCCTCGGAGAGCTCCTTCCAGTGCTCGCCGATCCAGGTCTCGGCGTCGCCCTGGGTGGTGAACTCCTCCGGCTGCACGGGAGGCCGGACCTCCGTCCCGTCCGCCTTCTCGAACCGCCACGTCCATGCCGCCATGTCAGCCTCCCGAGGTCCAGTGGTGTCCCGAAGCCGCTTGAAGCCTAGCCGGGCGCGCGGCGCCGGGGGCGACGCGGGAGGATCTTCCTGTGGAACTGACTCTGCTCGGCACCGGAGCCCCCGAGGGACTGCCCTGCCCCGGCTGCCCCTGCGCCGCCTGCGCGACCGCACTCGGCGACCAGGTGCGCGCCGCGACGGCGCTGCTCGTCGACGGTGTGCTGCTGCTCGACCTGACGCCCGGGGCCGCGTTCGCCGCCGCCCGCGCCGGGCACTCGCTCGGCGGGGTGCGCCAGGTGCTGCTCTCGCACCCGCACGACGGGCCCGCCGTGGAGGTGCCGGCCGGGCTGCCGCAGCCGGGCCGGGTCCCGGACGGCCGCGAGCTCGCGCTGCTCACCGGGCACCGGGTGCGCGCGGTCGCCATGGACGCGCCCGGCACCGGCTACGAGGTGACGGGCCCCGACGGCGAGCGGCTGCTGTACCTGCCGCCGGGCTGCGCCCCCGCCGGGGTGGGCGCCGAGAACGGCGACGGGCAGGTCGTGTACGAGATGGTCGTGGCGGACGTCGTGGGCCGCCCGGACGGGCTGGCGCGGCTGCGGGCGGCCGGTGCGGTAGGCCCGACCACGGACGTCGTCGCCGTGCACCTCGGCCACGAGGTGCCGCCGGGCCCGGAGCTGGCCCGGCGGCTCGCGGCGGCCGGCGCGCGGGCCGTGCCGGACGGCACCACGCTGGTGGTCGGCGCGTACGAGGACGTGCCGGACGTGCCGCGCCGCACCCTGGTCCTCGGCGGCGCCCGCTCCGGCAAGTCCGTGGAGGCCGAGCGGCGCCTGGAGGCCTTCCCCGACGTCCTGTACGTCGCCACGGGCGGACTGCGCGGCGGGGACACGGAGTGGGCGGAGCGGGTACGGGCGCACCGCGAGCGGCGGCCGGGGTCCTGGCGCACCACGGAGACCTGCGACCTCGTGCCGCTCTTGGCGGAGCCCGGGCCGCCGCTGCTCGTCGACTGCCTGTCGCTGTGGCTGACGCACGCGATGGACGAGGTGGGCGCGTGGGACGACGCCGAGTGGGCGGGCGGCGGGGAGCGGGCGCTGCGCAAGCGGGTCGCGGAGCTCACGGACGCCGTGCGGGCCACGCGGCGCACGGTCGTCGCCGTCTCGAACGAGGTCGGTTCGGGCATCGTCCCGGCGACCGCGTCGGGGCGCCGCTACCGCGACGAGCTGGGCCGTCTGAACGCCGCGTTCGCCGCCGAGTGCGAGCACGTGCTGCTCGTGGTGGCGGGGCAGGCGCTGCCGCTGCGCGGCTGAACCTCCGGGCGGCCCGCGCCCCGTTCACGTACCGGCGTCGGTGTCGCGGCGGGCGACGACGCGGTAGGCGTTGGCGAAGCCCGTGCGGACGAGCAGCGGGGCGAGCAGGCGCTCGAGGACGTGGACGAGGGCGGGCAGGGGCGCCGCCGCCCAGGCGCAGACGCGGCGCGGGAGGCGGGCCCGGGGCAGGAGGCGGTCGAGCAGCAGGACGGTCGCGCCGGTCAGGTCCAGCGGGAGGTGCGGGGCGCGGCGCTCGACGTCGACCACGGTGAGGCCGAGCCCGTCCAGGGTGTCGCGGAGCCCGGCGAGGGGCAGCAGGTGCGGGCGGCGCGCCCCGGCGCGGGGCAGCCACCAGCGGCCGAGGAGCCGGGCGCTGCGGGAGCCGGGGTCGAACGCCTCGATCAGCAGGTGCCCGCCGGGCCGCAGCACGGTGCGGGCGGCGGCGAGCTCGGCGCGGGCGTCGGGGACGCGCTCCAGGTGGTGAACCATGCTCACCACGTCGTAGCGGCCGGCGAGGCGGGGCGCGAGGTCCGGCAGGCGGCCGCGGTGGGCCTCCTCGACGTGCCCGGCGTCGCGGGCCGCCTCGACGGCCGGGCCGGGATCGGTCCCGTCGTACGCGGTGTACGGCAGCACGTCCTTGGCGGCGGCCGGGAAGTGACCGGGCCCGGTGCCGACGTCGAGCCAGCTCTCGGGTTCGGCCAGGTGCGCGAGGGCCTGGACGGCGGCCCGGTGGCGCCGCGGGGTGTGCCGGGCGCGGAGCATGCGCGCGACGGGGCCGCCGGGGGTCCGCCGGCCGGCGCCCGGGGCGGTGTGCGTGACGAGGTACGGGGCGCTGTGCGGGTCGAGGGGCGGGGCGAGGTGCGGGTCGGTGCCCGGGGCGGCGTACGGGGCGGCGTGCGGGGCGGCGTGCGAGGCGGCATACGAGGTGGAGCGAATCGGCACAAAAGGAACGTATGGGATGGGAGGCGGCGGGGCAACGACGTCAGGGCCGCGCGCTGGCCCGCCCGCCCGCGCCGGTACTGTTCGCCGAATGAGCTCGCTGATTCTCGACGACTTCACCGACCTGATCGAGCGGCCCGACGGAGGGGTGCGCCGCGACGCCGAAGAGCGCAGGGAGCGGCAGGGCCTGCCGCCCGGCGCGCTCGGCCGCCTGGACGAGCTCGCCGAGTGGCTGGCCGCGGCGCAGGCGTCCGTCCCGGTCAAGCCGATCGAGCGGCCGCGCGCCCTGCTCTTCGCGGGCGACCACGGCGTCGCCGGGCTCGGCGTCTCGGCGCGGCCCGCGGGCGGCGCCGCGGAGCTGGTGCGGTCGGTGCTGTCCGGGGCCGCGCCGACGGCCGTGCTCGCACGCCGCCTGGACGTGCCCGTGCGCGTCGTCGACCTGGCCCTGGACTGCGACCCGGAGGAGCTGCCCGCCGAGGTCGCGGGCCACCGGGTGCGGCGCGGCTCCGGGCGCATCGACACCGAGGACGCGCTCACCGAGGACGAGGCCGAGCGGGCGGTGCGCGCGGGCATCGCGCTGGCCGACGAGGAGGCCGACTCCGGCACCGACCTGGTCGTCCTCGGCGACATCAGCGTGGGCGGCACGACCCCCGCGGCGACCCTGGTCGCGGCGCTGTGCGGCACCGACGCGTCCGTGGTGACCGGCCGTGGCGGGCGGCCGATCGACGACCTGGCGTGGATGCGCAAGTGCGCGGCGGTCCGCGACGCGCTGCGGCGCGCGCGGCCGGTGCTCGGCGACCAGGTGCAGCTGCTCGCGGCGGTGGGCGGCGCCGACATCGCCGCCATGACGGGGTTCCTGCTGCAGAGCGCGGTGCGGCGCACGCCCGTCGTCCTGGACGGCGTGGTCGCCGCGGCGGCGGCGCTGGTGGCCCAGCGGGTCGCCTTCCGGGCGCCGGACTGGTGGCTGGCGGGCCACGACAGCGGGGAGCCCGCGCAGGCCAAGGCCCTGGACCGGATGGCCCTCGAACCGCTGCTCAGCCACGGCGTGAAGGTCGGCGAGGGGCTGGGCGCGCTGCTCGCGGTGCCGCTGGTGCGGGCGGCCGCGGCGCTCGCCGCGGAGGTCCCGGTCACCGAGTAGCCGCCGGGCTGCGGTCACCGGGGAGCCGCCGGGCCCCCGGTCGTCGGGGAGCCGCCGGGTGTGGTCACCGTGCAGCCGTCGGGTCCCCGGCCGCCGCGGGAACGGCCGGGCCTCCGGGCCGTGCCCCCATATCACGCCACACCGCCCCATAAGATCCCTTTTCATGGGAGATGAACGGCCGAAGGAAGAGCAGCGCAGGACGTCCACCGCGGTTTCGCGGAGAGCCGCGGCGGCGGCCGTCTGGTATCTGCGGGCCGTCACGTTCGTCAACCTCCTCAGCGCCGTCTGGGTCTCCCTGGGGCAGGACCTCAGGCGGCACAACACGGAGGACTACTTCACGCCGTACCTCCTCACGGCGGGCTTCGCCTCCGGCCTGTTCACCGCCTTCCTCGCGGTGACCATGCGCCGCCGCAAGCGGGCCGCGTGGATCCTCAACACCGTGCTGAGCGGCCTGTTCCTGGTGCTGTTCGCGGTGGCGATGTCCTTCCCGGAGATCCGGCGGCACGCGCAGAACTGGATCTCGCTGGCCCTCACCGCGGGCTTCGTCGCCGCGCTCGTCGCCGGGCGCCGCGAGTTCTACGCCAAGGGCGACCGCGCGAACCCGAAGCTGGCGGCGGCCGTCGCCGCCGGCGGGCTGCTGGTCACGTCGCTGCTGGCCGCGCTCCTGGTGACCGTCACCAACCACGCCCACGACGAGTACCGCTCGACGTTCCTGGACCGCTGGCGCTACGGCACCATGCGCCTGGTGTCGCTGGCCGCGGACGACGAGCGGTTCGCGGGCATCACCACGCCGGGCTGGGTCGACGTCGCCGTCAACATCCTCAGCACGCTGCTGCTCGTCGCCGTCCTGTACGCCGCCTTCCGCTCCCGCAAGGCCGTCGACCCGCTCACCGAGGACGACGAGGCCCGGCTGCGCGCGCTGCTCGACAAACACGGCGAGCGCGACTCGCTCGGCTACTTCGCGCTGCGCCGCGAGAAGAGCGTGGTGTGGTCGCCGACCGGCAAGGCCGCGGTGGCCTACCGCGTGATCGGCGGCGTCTCGCTGGCCTCGGGCGACCCGATCGGCGACCCCGAGGCCTGGCCCGGCGCGATCGAGCCGTGGCTGGCCCAGGCGCGCGAGCACGGCTGGACCCCGGCGGTGATGGGCGCGAGCGAGGAGGCGGGCACGATCTACGCCCGGCACGGCCTCGACGCCCTGGAGCTCGGCGACGAGGCCGTCGTGGAGATCGCCGACTTCACCCTGGAGGGGCGGGCCATGCGCACCGTCCGCCAGGCCTACAACCGGGTGAGGCGCGCCGGGTACACGGTGCGCGTCCGCCGCCACGCCGACATCCCCGACGACGAGATGGCGTACCTCCTGGAGCGCGCCGACGACTGGCGCGACGGCGCCACCGAGCGCGGCTTCTCCATGGCGCTGGGACGCCTCGGCGACCCGGCCGACGGGCAGTGCGTGATGCTGGAGTGCACGGACGCCGACGGGGAGCTGAAGGCGCTGCTGTCCTTCGTGCCGTGGGGGCCGCACGGGCTCTCGCTCGACCTGATGCGCCGGGACCGCGACGCCGACAACGGCCTGGTCGAGTACATGGTCATCGAGCTGCTCCAGCGCGCCGCAGAGATCCAGATCACGCAGGTGTCGCTGAACTTCGCGATGTTCAGATCGGTCTTCGAGCGTGGCTCGCGGCTCGGCGCGGGCCCGGTGCTCCGGCTGTGGCGCTCGCTGCTCAGCTTCTTCTCCCGGTGGTGGCAGATCGAGTCGCTGTACCGCGCCAACGCCAAGTACCGGCCCATCTGGGAGCCGCGTTTCCTCCTCTTCGAGAAGAGCGGTGACCTGCCGCGCATCGGCGTCGCGTCCGCCCGTGCCGAGGGCTTCCTGGAAGCGCCGGGCCTGCCGAAATGGCTGCACCGTACACACTTGGAGTCCCGAAGATGAACACCCTGTCCCGGCTGGCCCGTGCCGAGTGGGGCGCTCTCTCCCGCGCCCTGCGCGACGCGCTCGCGGCCCGGCGGCTGCGGGCGATCCCGATGACGCTCGGCGCGGTGTGCCTGACGGGGCTGTTCCAGTACGTGCAGAACCAGTCCTGGGGCTATCGGTTCGTGCAGGACGTCGGCTCGGTGCGGGCCGAGGACCCGCTGTGGCTCGCGCTCCTGCGCACCCCGCTCTCGCTCTTCGTCCCGGCCCTCGACCTGCCGGTGTGGGGCGCGCTCGTCCAGATCCTGCTGGTCTTCGGCATCGCCGAGCTGTGCCTCGGCCGGTGGCGGACGCTGCTCGTCGGGTACGCGGCCACGCTCGCGGGCACCCTGTACGCGCGCCTGGCCATCGCCCTCGGCCCCGACACCTGGCTCGGGCTGCCGGCCTCCGACGCGCAGGTCGTCGACACCGGGCCGTCGGCGGCCGTCGTCGGGCTCGCGGTGTTCGTGTGCTGGCGCTACCGGGCGTACGCCACCGGGGCGCTGGTGGTCGTGCTGATGGTCGTCGAGGTGCTGGTCAAGAACAACCTCGCGGGCAAGGAGCATCTGGCGGCCATCGCGGCGGCGTTCGCGCTGTGCGCGGTGGACGCTGCGCGGCGGGCCCGGCGCCGGGCCGGGGTGCCGCCGGGCTCGGGCTGACCCGCCGCTGCGCGGCGGATGCTCTCCCACCCGCCCGCCCGTTCCTGCCCCGCCGGGCGGCCCGGGCTCCCCGTGGGGCCGCGCCGCCGTCGGCGGGTGCGGGTGGTCGTTCGACGCCGCCGCGCCGCGGCGGATTCCACCCACCCGCCCGCCCGTTCCTGTCCCGCCGCACTGCCCGGCCCTCCCGTGGGGGTGTGCCGCCGTCGGCGGGTAGCGTGGGCTGATGCCCAGATCCAGGCCCGTCGACGGGCTGCGTTTCGCCTTCGGCACGCTCAGTGTCATCCCCGTCCACGTCAGGCGCTGGGACCGGGACGCCGCCCGCGCGGGCATGCTGTGCGCGCCGGTCGTGGGGCTCGTCCTCGGGCTGGGCGCCGGGGGCGCCGGGGCCGCCCTGGTCGCGCTCGGCGCGAGCCCGCTGCTGGCCGCCGTCGCCGCCGTGGCCGTGCCCGCCGCGGGCACCCGCGGGCTGCACCTCGACGGTCTGGCCGACACCGCCGACGGCCTCGGCAGCGGCAAGCCCGCCCCCGACGCGCTGCGGATCATGAAGCAGTCCGACATCGGCCCGTTCGGCGTGATCACCCTGGTCCTGGCGGTGTTCGCGCAGGTCGCGGCCCTCGCCGAGCTGTACGCCGAGGGCTGGGCGCACGGCCTGGCCGGGGCCGCCCTGGCCGCCACCGCCGCCCGGCTCGCGCTCACCCTGGCCGCCCGCGCGAAGGTGCCCGCGGCCCGGCCCGAGGGGCTCGGCGCGGCCGTCGCGGGCACGGTCCCGGCGGGGGCCGCGCTTGCGGTGGCGGTGGGCGCCGCCGTCGCCGCCGCCGCCGCAGGGGCGGCCCTCGGGCCCTACGACGCCGTGCGCAACGCGGCCGCCGTGCTGCTCGCCTGCGCCGCAGCCGAGGGCCTCCTGCGCCACTGCCGCAGGCGCTTCGGCGGCGTCACCGGCGACGTCTTCGGCGGACTCGCCGAGACCGCCGCCACCGCCGCGCTGCTTGTGCTCGCCCTCGGCCCACACGCACAGTGAGGCACACCGCATCGCTTACGGGCGTAGGCTCGCGACGGGCTTACCACCCCGAAGCCCGCTGGAACTCGAGAAACCTCCACATGAAAGAGGGACTTCAGCACCGTGACTGCTCTGACTCTCAGCACCGCCGCGGCGTCCGGCCTGCGCGCCGACGCGATCGTCGTCGGTGTCGCGAAGGGCGCCAAGGGGCCGCTCGTGGCCCCGGGCGCCGAGTCCGTGGACAAGGCGTACGGCGGCAAGCTCGCGTCCGTCCTGGAGACCCTCGGCGCCTCGGGCGCCGAGGGCGAGGTGACGAAGCTGCCCGCGCCATCCGGCTTCAAGGCGCCGGTGGTCCTGGCAGTCGGCCTCGGCCCGGCCCCCGAGAAGGACCGGGCGTACGAGGGTGAGGCCCTGCGCCGCGCCGCCGGCGCGGCCGCCCGTGCCCTCGCCGGTGCGAAGAAGGCAGGGTTCGCGCTGCCCGTCGAGGACGCCGCCGACGCCGGCGCCATCGCCGAGGGCGCGCTGCTCGGCGCGTACTCCTTCGACGCGTACAAGAACGCCGCCGGTGACGGCGGGACCGCCAAGGGCAAGGCCACCAAGGGCAAGGCCAAGGACGCGAACGGCGCCAAGGGCCCGCTCGCCGAGGCGACCCTGCTCGGCGGCAAGCCGCGCGACAAGGCCTACAAGGCCGCCGTCGAGCGCGCCGTCGCCGTCTCCGAGGAGCTCAACCGCGCCCGCGACCTGGTCAACACCCCGCCGAACGACCTCGACCCGGAGGCCTTCGCCGCCGTGGCCACGGCCGCCGGCAAGGAGCACGGCATCAAGGTGCAGGTGCTCGACGAGAAGGCGCTCGCCAAGGGCGGCTACGGCGGCATCCTCGGCGTCGGCGCCGGCTCGGCGGCCCCGCCCCGCCTGGTCAAGCTGTCGTACACCTCGTCGAAGGCGAAGAAGCACCTGGCCTTCGTCGGCAAGGGCATCACGTACGACTCGGGCGGCATCTCGCTCAAGCCCGCCGGTCACAACGAGACCATGAAGTGCGACATGAGCGGCGCCGCCGCCGTGTTCGCGGCCGTGGTCGCCGCCGCGCGCCTGGGCCTGGAGGTCAACGTCACCGGCTGGCTGGCGCTCGCCGAGAACATGCCGTCCGGCTCGGCCACCCGTCCGGGCGACGTGCTGCGCATGTACAGCGGCAAGACGGTGGAGGTCCTCAACACCGACGCCGAGGGCCGCCTCGTCCTGGCCGACGCGCTCACCAAGGCCTCCGAGGAGCAGCCCGACGCGATCGTCGACGTGGCGACGCTGACCGGCGCGATGGTGCTGGCCCTCGGCGACCGCACCTTCGGCATCATGGCCAACGACGACGCCTTCCGGGCGTCGATCCACGAGGTCGCCGAGGAGGTCGGCGAGCCGTCCTGGCCGATGCCGATGCCGGAGCACCTGCGCAAGGGCATGGACTCCCCCACCGCCGACATCGCCAACATGGGCGAGCGCATGGGCGGCGGCCTGGTCGCGGGTCTGTTCCTGCGGGAGTTCGTGGGCGAGGGCATCACCTGGGCCCACCTGGACATCGCGGGCCCGGCCTTCCACGAGGGCGCGCCGTACGGCTACACCCCCAAGGGCGGCACCGGCTCCGCCGTCCGCACGCTGGTGCGCCTCGCGGAGCGCACCGCCGCGGGCGACCTCGGCTGATCCTCGGCCGGTCCCGGCCGACCGGGGCCGGCCCACGCCACGCGTACGGCTCCGGGGACACGCGCGTGCCCGGGGCCGTACGCGTGTCGCCGCGTGCGGCCGCGTACACCGCGGTATGCCGCCGTACGTCGCGGTGCGTCGCGGTACGCCGCAGCAGACCGCGGTACGCCGCAGTGCGGCGCGGTACAGCGCAGTACGACAGTTTCGCTCTCAACGAAATCCGCGGGGTCCCGCCCGGCCGCGGCCCCGTGGCGCGGGCGCCGGGCCCGCCACAGCACGGCCCGGCGTCCCGCCTGCCGCCGACAAGTGCGAAGATGGGTTCTCGGCAGGACAGGGCCCCCACCACAGGGCCGAAGAAGAGCGGCCGAATACCAGCCGACCGACCGGTGGTCCCCGGGAAGCGGGGTCCGGCGCACGGCGCACATGCATGGAGGACGTGACGTGGCGAACGACGCCAGCACCGTTTTCGACCTAGTGATCCTCGGCGGTGGTAGCGGCGGTTACGCCGCGGCCCTGCGCGCCTCGCAGCTGGGTCTGGACGTCGCACTGATCGAGAAGAACAAGCTCGGCGGCACCTGCCTGCACAACGGCTGCATCCCCACCAAGGCCCTGCTGCACGCCGGCGAGATCGCCGACCAGGCGCGCGAGGCCGAGCAGTTCGGTGTCAAGGCCAGCCTCGAGGGCATCGACATCAAGGGCGTCCACAAGTACAAGGACGACGTGATCGCGGGCCTGTACAAGGGCCTCCAGGGCCTGGTCGCCTCCCGCAAGGTCACCTACATCGAGGGCGAGGGCCGGCTGTCGTCCCCGACCTCCGTCGACGTGAACGGACAGCGGGTCCAGGGCCGTCACATCCTCCTGGCGACCGGCTCCGTGCCGAAGTCCCTGCCGGGCCTGGAGATCGACGGCAACCGCGTCATCTCCTCGGACCACGCCCTGACCCTGGACCGCGTCCCGCAGTCCGCGATCATCCTGGGCGGCGGCGTCATCGGCGTCGAGTTCGCCTCCGCGTGGAAGTCCTTCGGGACCGACGTGACCATCGTCGAGGGCCTCAAGCACCTCGTGCCGGCCGAGGACGAGAACAGCTCCAAGCTCCTTGAGCGCGCCTTCCGCAAGCGCGGCATCAAGTTCAACCTCGGCACCTTCTTCGACAAGGCCGAGTACACCGAGAACGGCGTGCGGGTCACCCTCGCCGACGGCAAGACCTTCGAGGCCGAGGTGCTGCTCGTCGCGATCGGCCGCGGCCCGGTCTCGCAGGGCCTCGGGTACGAGGAGCAGGGCGTCGCCATGGACCGCGGCCACGTCCTCGTCGACGAGTACATGCGGACGAACGTCCCGACGATCTCCGCCGTGGGCGACCTCGTCCCGACCCTCCAGCTCGCGCACGTCGGCTTCGCCGAGGGCATCCTGGTGGCGGAGCGCCTGGCCGGTCTGAAGACCGTGCCGATCGACTACGACGGCGTGCCGCGGGTGACGTACTGCCACCCCGAGGTCGCGTCGGTCGGCATCACCGAGGCCAAGGCCAAGGAGGTCTACGGCGCGGACAAGGTCGTCGCCCTCAAGTACAACCTCGCGGGCAACGGCCGGAGCAAGATCCTGAAGACCGCGGGCGAGATCAAGCTCGTCCAGGTCAAGGACGGTGCCGTGGTCGGCGTCCACATGGTGGGCGACCGCATGGGTGAGCAGGTGGGCGAGGCCCAGCTCATCTACAACTGGGAGGCCCTGCCCGCCGAGGTGGCGCAGCTCATCCACGCCCACCCGACGCAGAACGAGGCGCTCGGCGAGGCCCACCTCGCCCTCGCCGGCAAGCCGCTGCACTCGCACGACTGACCTTCAGTCCACGGGCGCGACGACCAGACTTCCTTCCCCGGCTCCCGACTACGCTCGGGCCGGGGGAGACCCCACATTCGTAAGGAGCAACTGAAACCATGGCGGTTTCCGTAACCCTTCCGGCGCTCGGCGAGAGCGTCACCGAGGGCACTGTCACCCGCTGGCTGAAGGCCGAGGGCGAGCGCGTCGAGGCCGACGAGCCGCTGCTGGAGGTGTCGACCGACAAGGTCGACACCGAGATCCCCTCCCCCGCCGCCGGCGTTCTGGCCTCCATCAAGGTCGCCGAGGACGAGACCGTCGAGGTCGGCGCCGAGCTGGCCGTCATCGACGACGGCTCCGGCGACGCGGGCGGCTCCGCCGCCCCGGCGCAGGCCGAGACCCCGGCCGCCCCGGCCGAGGCCCCCGCCCAGGAGGCCCCGCAGCAGGAGGCCCCGCAGGCCGCCCCGCAGCAGGCCGAGGCCCCCGCGCAGGAGGCCCCGGCGTCGTCCGGCGGCTCCGCCGAGGGCACCGACGTGACGCTGCCCGCGCTCGGCGAGTCCGTCACCGAGGGCACCGTCACCCGCTGGCTGAAGGAGGTCGGCGAGGAGGTCGAGGCCGACGAGCCGCTGCTCGAGGTCTCCACCGACAAGGTCGACACCGAGATCCCGGCCCCGGTCGCGGGCGTGCTGCTCGAGATCGTCGTCGGTGAGGACGAGACCGCCGAGGTCGGCGCCAAGCTCGCCGTCATCGGCGCTCCGGGTGCCGCCCCGGCGCAGGCTCAGGAGGAGGCCCCGGCCGCCCCGCAGCAGGCCGAGGCCCCCGCCCAGGAGGCCCCGCAGGCCGCCCCGCAGCAGGAGGCCCCGGCCGCCGCGCAGCCGGCCGCTCCGGCCCAGGCCGAGGCCCCGGCCCAGCCGGCCGCCCCCGCCGCCCCGGCGCAGCCCG
>NZ_JASCXL010000052.1:0-66350 GCF_030010595.1 Streptomyces sp. CC224B
GCGGTCGCGCCTCGCGCCCGCCGCCCCGCTCGCCCCCTACCGCGCGGGCACCACCCTCGGCTCCGTGGCCGCGCCCCGCGGCACCTCCGGCTACCGGCGCCTCGGCGACGGCCCCGCCTGGGACCGCGTCGTGCGCTCCGAACTGGCCCCTGCGCACCGGGGCCGGGAGGCGCGGCGCACCGCGCTCGCCGCGTTCGTACAGTTCACGGACCTGCACCTGGTGGACGTCCAGCATCCGCTGCGGTACGAGTACCTGCGCGCCCAGACGGCCAGCGCCTGGCGCCCGCAGGAGGCCCTGTCCGTGCCCGGCGCGGTCGCGCTCGTCGAGCGGGTGAACGCGCTGCGCGGCGCGCCCGCCACCGGCGCGCCCCTGCACTTCGTGATGACGACGGGCGACAACACGGACAACAACTCCCGCAACGAGCTCGACTGGTTCCTCACCGTGATGAGCGGCGGCCGCGTCACCCCCAACTCCGGCGACCCGCGCCACTACGAAGGCGTGCAGAACAGCGGCCTGAAGCTGTACTGGCACCCCGACGCCGCGCTGCGCGACGCCGACAAGGGGCACGGCTTCCCGCACCTGCCGGGCTTCCTGGACGCCGCGATCCGCGAGGTCAACAGCCCCGGCCTGAACCTGCCCTGGTACTCGACCGTCGGCAACCACGACGCCCTGCCCGGCGGCTGCTACGCCCCCGGCGACTCCTACTTCACCGAACTCGCCGTCGGCGGGCGCAAGCTGATGGACCTCGACGCGGCCCGCGGCGCCGCCCTGTGGAAGGCCGTCAAGAAGGGCCGCGACCCCAGGGGCGCCCACTTCAAGGAGATCCTGCGGGCCGAGGCGCGCCGCATGCGGCCGGTCACCCCCGACGAGGCCCGCGCCCCCTTCACGCCCGCCGAGTACGTCCGGGCCCACCTCGACCCCGCGCACGAGGGCCCCGGCCCCGTCGGCCACGGCTACACCCGGCGGAACCTGGCCGAGCGCACGCAGTACTACACCTTCCGCATCTCCGACGACGTCCTCGGCATCAGCCTGGACACCACCGACCCCGGCGGCCACTACGAGGGCTCCCTCGGCACCGGCCAACTGCGCTGGCTGGAACGGACCCTCGACCAGGTCGAGAAGAGCGGCGACGCGTCGTACGTCATCGTCTTCAGCCACCACACCAGCCGCAGCATGCGCAACCTGGTCACCGACCCGCGCCACCCGCACGAGGCCCGGCACGGCGGCGACGAGGTCCTGGCGCTGCTGCGCCGCCACCGCTCCGTGCTCGCCTGGGTGAACGGCCACAGCCACAAGAACGCCATCACCCCGCACGGCACCCTGTGGGAGGTGTCCACCGCCTCGCACGTGGACTTCCCCCAGCTCGCGCGCGTCATCGAGCTGACCGACAACCACGACGGCACGCTGTCGCTGTTCACCACGCTCATCGAGTCCGCGGCTCCGCACCGCACCGATCACACCGACCTGTCCCAGACCGGTCTCGCCGCCCTCTACCGCGAACTGGCCTTCAACGCCCCGGGCGCCAGGTCCACCCTCGGCGGCGCCCCGGGCGACCGCAACACGGAACTCGTCCTCCGCAAGGGCTGAAACGGGTCAAGGGAGGTGTCCCCGAAACCCTCGGCCAGGTGAACGACGCCGGGTCCCGCGGCACCCGACGCGTTCACCCGTGCCAGTCGTCCCCCTCGGGCCGGGTGCCGGCCGTGACCGTGCGCCGGCGGCGGAGTTCTGCCGTACGGAGACGGAGTCCCGCCGCGCGCCGCGCGCGGACACCGTGACGACGACCCGAGGAAGGGACACCACCCATGCCACTGCCCGGACGACTCACACCGGCGCGTACGGGGCTCGTGGGAGCGGCCCTCGCGGCCGCGGTGACGGCGGGGACCCTGACCGCGGCCCCCGCTGCCCCGGCGGCCTCCGCTGCCCCGGCGGTCCCGGCCGTCACCGCGGCCACGGACCGGGCGCACCGGCCCGCCACGGACCACGGCCACCACCGGACACAGGCCGCCCTGGAGGCGGCCGTGCGCGCCGGTGTCCCCGGTGTGACGGCCCACGCGCGGGACGGCCACGGCCCCTGGGGCGGCGCCGCGGGCGTCGGCGACCTCCTCCGGCGGGCCCCGCGCGGCGAGCACGACCGCTTCCGCGCGGGCAGCGTCACCAAGACGTTCGTGGCGACCGTGCTGCTCCAGCTGGAGGCGGAGGGCCGGCTCGACCTGGACGACAAGGTCGGGGCCTTGCTGCCCGGCGTGGTCGAGGGCAGCGGCCACGACGGCGACCGGATCAGCGTCCGCCGGCTCCTCAACCACACCAGCGGCATCCACGACTTCAGCGAGGACCCGCACTTCGTACGGCGGGTCGCCACCCCGGAGTTCTTCGCGCACCGCCACCGGACCTGGACACCGCGCTCCCTGGTCGCGATCGCGATGCGCCACGAGCCGGACTTCGCCCCCGGCACGGGCTGGAGCTACTCCAACACCAACTACGTCGTCGCCGGAATGATCATCGAGAAGGTCACCGGACGCCCCTACGGCGAGGAGATCCGCCGCCGCGTCATCGACCCCCTGCACCTGCACGCCACCTCGGTCCCGGGCACCGACCCCACGCTGCCCCACCCCAGCTCACGGGCGTACTCCAAGCTGTCCGGCAACTCCGACGGCTCCGGCAGCTCCGGCGGCTCCGCGGGCCCCGTCTACGACGTCACCGAGCTGAACCCGTCCCTGGCGGGGGCGTCGGGCGAGATGATCTCCAGCGCGGCGGACCTGAACCGCTTCTACACGGCCCTGCTGCGCGGCGCCCTGCTGCCGGACGAGCAGCTCGCCGCGATGAAGAGGACGGTCCCGGCCACCGGCCGGGAAGCGGCGGGCGACCGCTACGGCCTCGGCCTGATGCGGCTCGAACTGCCCTGCGGCACGGTCCTGTGGGGTCACGCCGGCCGCATCCACGGCTCCCTGAGCCTGGCCGTGGCCACGACCGACGGCGGCCACGCGCTCACGTACAACGTCAACGGCGACTGGATCCGCGGCCGGAACGACATCCTCGAAGCCGAGTTCTGCCCCACCGCCTGACCGCCTGACCGCCTGACCGCCTGACCGCCTGACCGCCTGACCGCCTGACCGCCTGACCGCCTGACCGCGGACGGCCGGGCGCCGGACGGGTCCCGGCCCGCCCGGCGCCACCGCGCCCGCGGCCCCCGCTCCCGGGGGCGCTGCGGTCACCTCGGCAGCACGACCACGTACGCCGCGGGATCCCGGTCGGTCGCCGCCATCAGCGCCGTCCGCACCACCGCCGCCTGCTGGTACGCCGCGTCGCGCAGCTTCCTCGGGGTGATGTGCACGACGGTGATGCCGAGCTGCTCCAGGTGCTCACGCTTGCGGGCGTACGCGGACCACTGCTCGTCGTCCTCCGCCGCCTGCGGGGCGCCGTGCCGCGCGCCGGGCCGGGAACCGTGCCGCGGCGCCCGCGTGTCCAGCTCCACCGCCACCGCCTGCTCGGGCCAGTACGCGTCGACACCGCCCAGGGGCGGCCCGCCCGGCAGGCGCAGCTCGACGTTCCACAGCGGGTCCGGGAGCCCGTGGTCGCGCACCAGCGCGTGCAGCCGGTCCTCGGCGATCGCGCGCCCCTCGGCGAGCAGCGAGTCCACGGCGCCCACCACGTGCGGCCGGCCGAGGAGCCGGGCCCGGGTCAGCTCCGCGACCAGCGGGGCCGGTTCGCAGTGGCCGTCGCGCACCGCCTCGGTGAGCAGCCGCCGCACCGCGCCCGCGTCGGTGAGCTGCGCCACCGCGTCGGCGAGCGCGCGCGGCACCGGCGCCACCGGCACCCCCGCGACCTGCTCCGGGGCGGGCAGCGCGGCCGCGCGCACGAGCCGGACACAGCCGGTGGAGCGCAGCCGCCGGGTGCGCGGCACCAGGACGTCGACGCGGTCCAGGGAGGGCAGCGGCGGCACGGCGGAGAAGCGGTGCAGGGCCAGCGCCGCCAGTCCGGTGATCATCGCGTCCGCGTACGCGGCGGGGACGGTGTGCGCCTCACCCGGCCGGGGCTGCGCCGGGATGGACCGGGTCTCCTTGGCCGCGGGCCGCCCGGCGTAGAGCAGCACGCCGTGCAGCCGCTCCTCGCTGGTGGGCGGCCCCGGGTGCAGCAGATAGACACCGGGCAGGAACTGCTGCCAGGGGCCGCCGGCGCGGCAGCGCGCGGTGACGTCGGCGGCGCCGACCCCGTGCGCGCGGAGCTGGGCCGCGCTCATGACGCGCCGCTGGACGTCGGCGAGGTGGCGCAACGGGCGGGGGGAGAGCGGGGTGTTGTGGTTCATGCCGGGGCCATTCCCGCCGCCGGTCCGGCCCCTAACCGTTGTTACAGGCTCGTCGACAAAACCGGACAACCCCGTCCTAAAGTACGGGAGTTCGAACTCCGAAAAAGCCCGGTTCGCGGAGAAGCCCCCCGGGGCCGAGGGCTCCTCCCGCCTCCGGCCCGGGGGCGCCCCGGCCCGGCACCGCCTGCGGCGCCGAGCCACCGTGTCATCCGGCCCCGGCCCCGGCCCGGGCCCCGGCCCCGGTCCCGGCCCGGCCTCAGTCCCGGCCTCGGCCCCGGTCCCGGCCCGGGCCCCGTACCCGGTCAGACCTGGGGCGAGCCCGCGTCGCAGGCCTGGGCCCGGAGTGCCCGGGCCAGGTCGTCACGGGCCTCCAGGACGAGGCGGCGCAGCGCCGGCGGAGCCGACTCGTGGGCGGCGAGCCACGCGTCGGCGGCGGCCAGCGTCTCCGGACTGTCCTGGAGGTGCGGGAACAGCCCCCGCACCACGTCCATGCCGATCTGGATGGACCGCTCCGCCCAGACCCGCTCGATGGCCTCGAAGTACTTCGGGGCGTACGCGGCGGTCAGCTCCCGCTGCGAGGGCTGCGCGAACCCCGCGATGGTCGCCTCCACCAGGGCGTTGGACAGCGCGTCCGACTCCACCACGGACGCCCAGGCCTGCGCCTTGACCGCCGCCGAGGGGCGCGCGGCCAGGCAGCGGACCTGGTGGCGCTTGCCGGAGGCCGTGTCGTCCCGGGCCAGCTCGGCCGCGAGGACCTGCTCGTCCGCCGCGCCGTGCACTGCGAGCGGCAGCAGGAACGCCCAGCGCAGCTCCTGGTCCACCTCCAGGCCGTCGATCCTCGCGGTGCCCTCCAGGAGGCCCTGGAGCAACTGGAGATCGGCCTCCGAGGAGGCGACGGAGGCGAAGAAGCGCGCCCACGTGAGCTGGTGCTGGCTGCCCGGCGCGGCGATGCGCAGCTCCCGCAGCGCCTCGTCGGCGAGCAGCCGCCCGCCCTTCGCGCGCCAGGCGGGCGCGGCGTAGTGCGTCCGGGCGCTGCCGGCCCAGGCGTGCAGCATCTGGAGCACGCCGATGTCGGTCTCGCGCCCGGCGAACCGCAGCACGAGGTCGATGAAGTCCCGCGCGGGCATGAGCCCGTCCCGCGTGAGGTTCCACAGCGCCGACCAGCACAGGGCCCGGGCGAGCGGGTCGGTGAGGTCGCCGAGGTGCCCGCGCAGCGTGGCCAGGGAGGTCTCGTCGAAGCGGATCTTGCAGTACGTCAGGTCGTCGTCGTTGACGAGGACCAGCTCGGGCGCCTCGGCGCCGACCAGCTCGGTGACGACGGTTCGGGGCCCGTCGACGTCCACCTCGGCGCGGGCGTAGCGCACGAGGTCGCCCGCGTCCGAGCGGCGGTACAGCCCCACCGCCACCCGGTGCGGGCGCAGCGTCGGGTGGCTCTCCGGCGCCTCCTGGAGGATGGCCAGCTCGGTGACGCGGCCCTCCGCGCTGAGCAGGACCTGCGGCGTCAGGGAGTTGACGCCCGCCGTCTCCAGCCAGGCCCGCGACCAGGCCGCCATGTCGCGCCCGCTGGTCTCCTCCAGGACGGAGAGCAGGTCGCCGAGGCGGGTGTTGCCGTAGGCGTGCCGCTTGAAGTAGCGCCGGGCGCCCTCCAGGAACGCGTCCCGGCCCGCGTACGCCACGAGCTGCTTGAGCACCGAGGCGCCCTTGGCGTACGTGATCCCGTCGAAGTTGAGCTTGGCGTCCTCCAGGTCGCGGATGTCGGCCGTGACCGGGTGCGTGGAGGGCAGCTGGTCGGCGCGGTAGGCCCACGCCTTGCGGTTGTTGGCGAAGGTGATCCAGCCGTTGGTGAACCGCGTGGCCTCGACCATCGAGAAGGAGCCCATGAAGTCGGCGAAGGACTCCTTGAGCCACAGGTCGTCCCACCAGCGCATGGTGACCAGGTCGCCGAACCACATGTGCGCCATCTCGTGCAGGATGACGTTCGCCCGGCGCTCGTACGACGCCTGGGTCACCTTGCCGCGGAAGATGAACTCCTCGCGGAAGGTCACGCAGCCCGGGTTCTCCATCGCGCCCAGGTTGTACTCCGGCACGAAGGCCTGGTCGTACTTCCCGAAGGGGTACGGGTAGTCGAAGTGGTCGTGGAAGAAGTCCAGGCCCTGCTTGGTGACCAGGAAGATGTCGTCCGCGTCGAAGTGCTTGGCGAGGCCCTTGCGGCACATCGCGCCGAGGGGGATCTCCAGGCGGGTGCCGTCCTGGAGGACGCGCTCGTAGGAGTCGGTCACGTAGTGGTACGGGCCCGCGACGACCGCGGTGATGTACGTCGAGATCGGCTTGGTCTCCGCGAACTGCCAGACGCCGTCGACCTCTTCCCCCACCCCGTTGCTCCACACCGTCCACCCCTCGGGGGCCCGGGCGGAGAAGCGGAAGGGGGCCTTCAGGTCGGGCTGCTCGAAGTTCGCGAAGACGCGGCGCGAGTCCGCGGGCTCGTACTGCGTGTACAGGTAGACCTCGCCGTCCTCCGGGTCGACGAAGCGGTGCATGCCCTCGCCCGTGCGGCTGTAGGCGCACTGGGCGTCCACCACCAGCTCGTTCTCCTCGCGCAGGTCCTCCAGCGCGATGCGGGTGCCGTCGAACACCTCGGACGGGTCGAGGTCCTTGCCGTTCAGCGACACGGCCGTGACGCTCGGCGCGACCAGGTCCGCGAAGCTCGCCGCGCCCGGCTCGGCGCAGCGGAAGCGGATCGTGGTCACCGAGCGGAACGTGCGCGGCCCGGCGTCGCCTTCCTGGCTCGCGTCGCCGTCGCCGATCGCCGAGCGCAGGTCGAGGAAGACCTCGTACCCGTCGACGGACAACAGCGCGGCTCGCTCCTGGGCCTCGTCGCGGGTCAGATTCTCACCGGGCACGGGCGGCACTCCCTTGTGGCTCGCATGACTCGTCGGAATGCCTCTGATCCTCGCATGTGCCCCGGTCGGCGGACATCAGGGAATGCCCTGCCGCGTCCCCGACGTTGCCCTGGCCAGGCTCCGAACACATTCCCTAGGGAGAGACATGTCCGAGACCCCTGCGACCCCTGCCTCCGCCGCGGCCTCCGCGACGACCGCGGACGGCAAGACCCCCGTCGACTTCTGGTTCGACCCGCTGTGCCCCTGGGCCTGGATGACCTCCCGCTGGGTCCTCGAGGTGGAGAAGGTCCGCGACATCGAGGTCCGCTGGCACCTGATGAGCCTCGCCGTCCTCAACGAGAACAAGCTCGACGAGCTGCCCGAGGAGTACCGCGAGATGCTCCGCACCTCGGCCTGGGGCCCGGTGCGCGTGGTCATCGCCGCGCAGCAGGAGCACGGCGCCGAGGTGCTCGGCCGCCTCTACACCGCGCTCGGCACCCGCTTCCACAACCAGGGCGAGGGCCCCACCAAGGAGGCCGTCGCCGGCGCGCTGAAGGAGGTCGGCCTGCCCGAGACCCTCCTGGACCACTGGGACTCCACGCCGTACGAGGCCGAGCTGCGCGCCTCGCACCAGGAGGGCATCGACAAGGTGGGCCAGGACGTCGGCACGCCCGTCATCGCCGTGCCGGGCGCCGACGGCGAGCAGATCGCCTTCTTCGGCCCGGTGGTCACCCCTGCCCCCAAGGGCGAGGCCGCGGCCCGCCTGTGGGACGGCACGCTGCTCGTGGCGTCGACGCCGGGCTTCTACGAGATCAAGCGCACGCGCACCCAGGGGCCGATCTTCGACTGACCTGTCGGCCGGCGGGCCGCGGCCGAGGACCCAAGGCCGGTGGCCCCTAGTCGAGGGCCGGCAGCCGGATGGGCTCCGGGAAGGGCCGCTTGTTGGAGCCGGTGCGCAGGTTGCGGCACCCGGGGGCGAGGCACACCAGGAACTCGTTCACCGCCGCGCGGCCCAGGCGGTTCTTGAGCCAGCTCCGCTCGGAGCCCTCCAGCTTCCGGTGGGGTTCGTCGGCGTCGCACGTCCAGCAGTACTCGTCCTTCGTCATGCAGGTACTTTCGGCCGGAACGGCGCATACCGAAAGGCCCCTCGCGAGTCACGTCCTCGCGAGGGGCCTTTCCTTCATCCGCCTGCCCGCGTGAAGGGTGAGAAGACGATCACGAGGCAGGACGTTCCTCAGGGGCGGCGCCCAGGTGTCACGGGGCGAGCAGCAGGCTGTTCACGCGCTGCTTGGCGGCCTCGTAGCGCTTGGCCACGTCCTGCCAGTTGACGACCTGCCACATGGCCTCGATGAAGTCCACCTTCTGGTTCTTGTACTGCAGGTAGAAGGCGTGCTCCCAGGCGTCGAAGACCAGGATCGGCGTGGAGCCCTGGCCGACGTTGCCCTGGTGGTCGTAGACCTGCTCGACGATGAGGCGGCCGCTGAGCGGCTCGTAGGCGAGCACGCCCCAGCCGGAGCCCTGCGTGGTCGCGGAGGCCTTGGTGAGCTGGGCCTTGAACTTGGCGAACGAGCCGAAGGACTCGGTGATGGCGTCCGCGAGCTCGCCCACGCCGTCGGCGTGCGTCGGCTCGCCGCCGCCACCGTCCTTCGGGCTGTTCATGTTGTGCCAGTAGATGCTGTGCAGGATGTGCCCGGACAGGTGGAAGGCCAGGTTCTTCTCCAGGCCGTTGATGGCGCCCCACGACTCCTTGTCGCGCGCCTCCTCCAGCTGCTCCAGGGTGTCGTTCGCGCCCTTCACGTACGCGGCGTGGTGCTTGTCGTGGTGCAGCTCGATGATCTGCGGGTTGATCACCGGCTCCAGCGCCGCGTAGTCGTACGGAAGCTCAGGGAGCGTGTAAATGGCCATCAGTGAAACCCTCCGACCGTGCCCCGCGGGAAGCCGTGCCGTATCGCCCGGTGCCGCGGCACACCTCTTATTGCGACCTATGTGCAAGTGCAGGCTAGCAGCAGCAGACCCGAGAAGTTGATCAGCCCTTCGTCCTAGGGCGGGAGAACCACCGGGAGCACCCCGAGAGGACCACCGGGCCGTCCGCGGACCGGCGGGCGGCACGACGAAGGCCCGGTCCGCGCGGTGGGCGCGGACCGGGCCTCAAGGGCTCAGTGCTCGGTGCCGGGTGGCCGGTTCCTCGAACCGTACGGACGGACGGACGTACGTACGCGGATCAGACGCGCGGCGTCGTCTCCCCGTCGGCGGCGGTCCCGCCGCCCGCCCCCGTCCTCTGCCGGACGAAGCCCACCACCATGAGGACGAGCGTCAGGGCGCCGGTGTAGGCGAGCTGCGTACGGGTCTCGTCCTCGCGCAGCATCAGGACGAAGACCGCGGCCATCCCGGCCAGCGCCACGTACGTCAGCCAGGGGAAGAGCCACATCTTCACCACCAGCTTCTCCGGTGCCTCGCGCTCCAGCTTGGTGCGCAGCCGCAACTGGGCGGCGGCGATGAAGAACCAGACGACGAGGATGATCGCGCCGATCGTGTTGAGCAGCCACTGGAAGATGTCGTCGGGGCGCCAGTAGCTGAGCAGCACGCACACGAACCCGAAGGCCGAGGAGGTCAGGACCGCGACGCGCGGCACGCCGTGGTACATCCGGCCGAGCGCCTTGGGGCCCTGGCCGCGCTGGACCAGGGAGTTGGCCATGCGCGACGCGCCGTAGATGTTGGCGTTCATCGCGGAGAGCAGGGCGATGAGGATGACGACGTTCATGATCTGGCCGGCGCCGTCGATGCCGATGTGGTCGAGCGTGGCGACGTACGGGCCCTTGGCGGCGACCTCCGCGGCGGTCCAGGGCAGCAGCGTCACCACGACGGCCATGGAGCCGATGTAGAAGACGGCGATCCGCCACATCGCGGTGCGCACGGCCTTGGCCACGCCCTGGACGGGGTGCTCGGACTCGGCCGCCGCGATGGTGACCGTCTCCAGGCCGCCGTACGCGAAGACGGAGGCGAGCAGGCCGACGATGAGGCCGTCCACGCCGTTGGGCATGAACCCGCCGTGCCCGGTGAGGTTGGACATGCCCGGCGCGTCGGCGTCCGGCAGCAGCCCCAGGATGGCGAGGACGGAGATGCCGAGGAAGAGCACGATCGCGGTGATCTTCAGGGCGGCGAACCAGAACTCGAACTCGCCGAAGTTCTTCACCGCGGCGAGGTTCGTGCCGCAGAACACCAGCATGAACAGGGCGACCCAGGCCCACTCGGGCACGCCCGGCACCCAGCCGTGCACGATCTGCGCGGCGCCGATGCCCTCCAGGCCGACGGCCACGCAGAGCAGGAACCAGAAGGACCAGCCCGCCGTGAACCCGGCCCACGAGCCGAGGGCCCGGTCGGCGTGCACGGAGAAGGAGCCGGAGGAGGGGTAGGCCGCGGCCATCTCGCCCAGCATGCGCATGACGAGCATGACCAGGGCACCGGACAGGGTGTAGGCGAGGATGATCGAGGGGCCCGCCGCGGCGATGGCCTTCCCGGAGCCCACGAAGAGCCCGGCGCCGATCACGCCGCCGAGGGCGATCATCGACAGATGCCGCTGCTTCAGGCCGTGCCCGAGCAGCACTCCGGACTCGGGTGGGGCGTCTTTCACGGACGTCTGAGACATGGGCGTCCCTGTTCGGTAGCGGGATACGGCGGGGGCGGTGGGGGGAGGTGGAACCGCGCGGGAACCGCAGGGGGGAAGTGGGCCCACAGTCTGAGCACTGGCACCGCTCACAGGGAACAGGTGACCGGTATACGGACACGACGCTCACACAAGGTGAAGACGTCTTCACATCGCGGTCACATTTGCTCGCGGGGCGAGGACCGTCGTGCCGTCGTCGTGCCGCCCTCGGGACGGGCGGGCCGTGCCGGGACGGGGCGCTACGCCCGCCGTGTCCGCCACTCCCGCAGCAGCGCCACCGCGATCACCGTCGCCGTGGCCCCCGCCGACCACAGGAGCTGCGGGCGCGCCCCGTCGTCCCGGAGCATCAGCGCGAACACCACGCCCATCGCGGCCAGCGCCGCCCAGGTCAGCCAGGGGAAGAACCACATGCGCAGGGTGAGCCGCTCCGGCGCCTCGCGCTCGATGCGGCGGCGCAGCCGCAACTGCGAGACGGCGATCAGCGCCCAGACGAAGAGGAGCGACGCACCGACCGAGTTGAGCATGTAGAGGAACACCGACTCGGGCCACTTCAGGTTGAGCAGCACCGAGACGAAGCCGAAGACGACGGAGGCGAGCACCGCGCGGCGCGGCACCCCGCCCCCGGACACCGTCAGCAGGCCCTTGGGCGCCTCGCCGCGCTCGGCGAGCGAGAAGACCATGCGCGAGGCCCCGTACAGATTGGCGTTCAGGGACGACAGGAGCGCCACGAACACCACGATGTTCATGAGCGTCCCGGCCGACGGGACGCCGATCGAGTCCAGCACCTTCACATACGGACTGAACCCCGCCTGCTGCGCGGTCCACGGCAGCACGGTCACGATGACCAGCATCGAGCCCACGTAGAAGAAGAGGATGCGGTACACGGCGCTGCGCACCGCGCGGGCCACCGATCGCACCGGGTCGTCGGACTCGGCGGCGGCGATCGTGACGATCTCCAGGCCGCCGAAGGCGAACAGGACCACCACGACGCCGGAGACGACGCCGTCCCAGCCGAGCGGCAGGAAGCCGCCCGCGCCGGTGAGGTGGGTGAAGCCGACCGGGTCGGTGTCCGGCAGGACCCCGAAGATCGCCAGCAGGCCGAGGACGAGGAACGCGACGATGGCGCAGACCTTCAGGGCCGCGAACCAGAACTCGAACTCGCCGAAGTTCTTCACCGCCACCAGGTTGGCGCCGGTGAAGAAGAGCATGAAGACGAGCACCCAGCACCACTGCGGCACCCCGGGCGCCCACGCGTGCGCGATCGCCGCCGCGCCGGTCGCCTCCACGGCGAGCACGACGACCAGCAGGAACCAGTACAGCCAGCCCACGGAGAACCCGGCCCACCGGCCGAGCGCCCGCTCGGCGTGCACGGAGAACGACCCCGACGCCGGCATGGCCGCCGACATCTCGCCCAGCATCCGCATCACGCACATCGCGAGGGCGCCCGCGATCAGGTACGACAGGACGATGCCGGGCCCGGCGACCGCGATCCCGGCGCCCGAGCCGACGAACAGCCCGGCCCCGATCACGCCGCCGAGCCCCAGCATGGTCAGATGGCGCTGCTTGAGCCCGCCGCCGAGGGGTTCGGGCGCCCCGGCCAAGGGCTCGGGCCCGCCGCCGACGGCACGCCCCCCGGCTGCGGGCACCGCGGTGCGCGGTGGCGACGAGTCGTGCGTCACGGTCCCTTGCTCTCTGGTGCTCTCGTGGGTCGCCGGGGACGACGGCCCCCGGTCGGGTTTGGTGGGAATCCACAGTCTCACCGGCGGTCACCCCCGAGGCAACCTGGGGCCGGGCCGCCGCTGACCTCCGTGACGAGCATCACGCGGAACGACGTGTAGGGGCCGGGCTTTGTGCGGAGCCCACCAACCCCGGCGCGCGCCCTTTGTGGCCGCACCCCGCTGATCCGGGGGCCGCCCCTGGGATAGCGTCACCGTGTCCCATCAGCCACCCGCCTCACCTCGCGGAGTCCCCATGAGCACCGCTGTCGTCCCCACCCGTTCCGGGCAGGTCCTCGCCGACCTGCTGCCCGCCTCCCGTCTGAAGGACGCCACCCTCGTGCTCGGCGGCGCCGCGCTCACCGGGCTCGCCGCGCAGATCGCCGTGCCCGTGCCCGGCTCCCCGGTGCCGGTGACGGGGCAGACCTTCGCGGCGCTCCTGGTCGGCACGGCGCTGGGCGCGCGCCGCGGCTTCCTGTCGCTCGCGCTGTACGCCCTGGTGGGCATGGCGGGCATGCCGTGGTTCGCCGAGGCCGAGTCCGGCTTCGGGATGCCGTCCCTCGGCTACGTCTTCGGCATGATGCTCGCCGCCGCTGTGGTGGGCTCCCTGGCCCGGCGCGGCGCCGACCGGAACGCGCTGCGCACGGCCGGGACGATGGTCCTCGGCTCCGCGGTCATCTACGCGGTCGGCGTGCCGTACCTGGCCGCGTCCACCGGCATGTCTCTGACCGAGGCGGTCGCGGCGGGCCTGACCCCGTTCCTGATCGGCGACGCCCTCAAGGCCGCGCTGGCGATGGGCGCGCTGCCGCTGTCGTGGAAGCTGCTCGGCGACAGCGACAAGGGCTGACCGGCACGGCCGCCGCGGGGCGGCTCAGCCGACGTGGTGGTTCCGCCTGAAGAGGTTCGCCGGGTCGTACGTGGCCTTCAGTCCGGCGAGCCTCTTCCGCGTCTCCTCGTCGTACAGCCCCTCGGGGCGGTCCCCGCCGGCGAAGGTGAAGTTCAGCGCCCGGCCGAGGGCGGCCGGCTCCAGCGGCTCCAGCACCCGGGCGTAGAACTCCCGCAGGGCCGTGCGGTCCGTGCCCTCCAGGGGGGACAGGAGCCGCACCAGCCAGGCGGCGTCCCGGTGCGGCACGGCGTTGGCGGTGCGGCCGACGCCACCTGCGGGGCGGGCGAGCGCGCCGCCCAGGTGGTTGAGCTGGACGACGTGCATGTGCCCGGCGCCGGGCCCGGTGAGCGCGAGCAGCCGCTCGAAACCGGGCAGGTCCAGCTCCGCGAGCATCCGGTTGTCGCCGTAGTAGGCGTGCGGGAAGTCCGGGTCGCTGTGGATGGTGTGGCTCTCGGTGTACGGCAGCTCCCGCAGGTCGTCCGAGACGGCGGGCCCGATCGCGCGCAGCGGCGCCACCAGCCGCTCCCCCTCCTCGGCCGGGCCCGTGAAGGCGACGCGTACGGTCACCAGGTACCGGCCCCGCAGGTGCGGCGGGAGCTGCGGCAGGTCCGGGTAGACGAGGGCCGCCACGGAGGAGGTCACCTCGTCGGGCACGGTCGCGGTCCAGGCGGTGTAGGCGCGCAGGACCGCCGCCGGGTCGACCGCGCGGCCGTCGAAGGTGAGCGCTCCGCCGTACAGCCGCGTCACCGGTACGAGGCCGACCTCCAGCGCGGTCACCACGCCGAGGTTGGCGCCGCCGCCGAGCAGGCCCCAGAACAGCTCCGGGTCGCTCGCCGCCGTCACGTGCCGTGCCTGCCCGTCGGCGGTGACCACGTCGAGCGACCGCACGTGGTCGGCCGTGTAGCCGAACTCCCGGGCCAGGATGCCGAGACCGCCGCCCAGCGTGTACGACACCGCGCCGACGCCCGGCGCCGAGCCGTTGAGCGGGGCCAGGCCGTGCTCGGCGGCGGCCGTGACGACCTGTCCCCAGCGGGTGCCCGCGCCGATCCGCGCGGTCCGGGCCGCGGCGTCGATCCGTACGGAGTCCATCCGGCGCGTGGTGATCAGGACGCCGCCCTGGGAGGCGTCCGGCAGCCCGTGCCCGGTGGCCTGGACGCCGACGGGCAGACCGGCCCCGGCCGCGTACCGCACGGCGGCCACGACGTCGTCGGTGTCCGCCGCCGCGAACACGATCTGCGGCCGCTGGGCGAAACCGGTCTGGAATCCGGCGATCTCGTCGTCGTAGCCGTCCTCGCCGGGCCGGAAGGTGCGTCGCTGCTTGGTGAGGTCGGTGAGGTCGGTGCGGTCGGTGGTGTTCACGGGGTGCCTCCGTCGTGCGTGCCGATCTTGCTGACGGGAGGCACTCTGCCGGGAAAACCTGACAGGCGCCGTCAGCTTTTCGCGGGGTGCGCGAAACGCCGACGGCGCCTGTGGGGCGCCCTGGAGGGCGCGTGCCCGGGCCGGGGCCCGGGCGGGGCTCACGCCTTCCGGGGCCGCACCTTCTCGCGGACCAGGGAGAAGCCGAGCACCAGCGCGCCGACGAGGAGCGAGAGCAGCATCTGCTTGCGCCCGGCGTCGTCGTACAGCATGTAGACGATCACGAACGAGATCATCCCGATGGTGACCCAGGTCAGGTACGGGAAGAGCCACATCTTCACGACGAGCTTCTCCGGCTCCTCGCGCAGGATGATCCCGCGCATCCTCAACTGCGTGAAGCAGATGACGAGCCACACGAACAGCGCGACCGCGCCGGACGAGTTGAGCAGGAAGTCGAAGACGGTGTCCGGCCACTGGTAGTTGAACCACACGGCGGCGAAGCCGAAGACGACCGAGCCGAGGATCGCCGTGCGCGGCACGCCGTTGGAGTCGGTGCGCGCGAAGGCCTTCGGCGCGTCCCCGCGCCGGCCGAGCGAGAAGGCCATGCGGGAGGCCGTGTAGAGGCCGGAGTTGAGGCAGGAGAGCACCGCGGTGAGCACGATCACGTTCATCACCTGACCGGCGTGCGGAATGCCGATCGAGTTCAGCGCGGCGACGTACGAGCCGTCCTTGGCGATGGACGGGTCGTTCCAGGGCAGCAGCGTCACGACCACGAAGATCGAGCCGAGGTAGAAGACGCCGATGCGCCAGATGACGCTGTTGGTGGCCTTGGTGACGGCGCGCTGCGGGTCCTCCGACTCACCGGCGGCGAGCGTGACGATCTCCGAGCCCATGAAGGAGAAGACCACCATCAGGACGCCGGTGAGGATGGCGCCCGCGCCCTCCGGCATGAAGCCGCCCGCGTCCGTGAGGTGCGCGAAGCCCTTGCCGGGGTTGTCGGAGCCCGGCAGCAGGCCGAACACCGCGAGCATGCCGATCACGACGAACGCGCCGATCGCCAGGACCTTGATCCCGGCGAACCAGAACTCGAACTCGCCGTACGAGCCGACCGAGACGAGGTTCGTCGCGGTGAGCACCACCATCACGATGAGGGCCCAGCCCCACTGCGGGATCGCCGGTATCCAGCCCTCCAGGATCACGGCGCCGGCGGTGGCCTCCACCGCGAGCACCACGACCCAGAAGAACCAGTACAGCCAGCCGATGGTGAAGCCGGCCCAGCGGCCGAGCGCCTGGTCGGCGTAGGCGGAGAAGGAGCCCGAGGTCGGGCGGGCCGCGGCCATCTCGCCGAGCATCCGCATCACGAGCACGACCATGGTGCCGACGAGGGCGTACGACACGAGGATCGCCGGGCCCGCGGCCTTGATTCCGGACGAGGAGCCGACGAACAGACCCGCACCGATCACGCCACCGATGGCGATCATGGACAGATGGCGGTTCTTGAGACCGGCCTGGAGACCGTCACCGCCGCCGTTCCCGCTCCCCGGCTGGGATTTCACGGGCCCGTCGGGGGTGCTGTCTTCCTTCGCAAGGGACGGTTGCGAGGTCATACGCAGATCCTTTGGTTCACGGGCATGAGCTGTCGCATTCAAGCTCAGGGGCGTACAGGGCGAAAGACCCGTCTCCGGATCGTTGTATTCCGGAGAATGCCGGGTGAACGTCCGATTACTGAGGATGACTGGTTTCCGTCCCTCGGCCGGGATTGGCCTGAACCAATCGGTGCGGGGCCCCCGGCCCCACGGCGGCCACCCGTCACCGCACATGCCACACTCGGACCCATGCGCGTGTACCTCGGCTCCGATCATGCCGGTTACGAACTCAAGAACCACCTCGTCGAGTGGCTCACGGCCCACGGCCACGAGCCCGTCGACTGCGGGCCCCACATCTACGACGCCCAGGACGACTACCCGCCGTTCTGCCTCCGCGCCGCGGAGCGCACGGCCGCGGACCCCGACTCCCTCGGCATCGTCATCGGCGGCTCCGGCAACGGGGAGCAGATCGCCGCGAACAAGGTGAAGGGCGTGCGTGCGGCGCTCGCCTGGAGCGAGCAGACGGCGGCGCTCGGGCGCGAGCACAACGACGCGAACGTGCTCTCCATCGGCGGGCGGATGCACACCGTGGACGAGGCCACGAAGTTCGTCGAGATCTTCCTGGCGACGCCGTACTCCGGTGAGGAGCGGCACACCCGCCGCATCAAGATGCTGGCGCGCTACGAGACCTCGGGGGAGCTGCCCCCCATCCCCCCGCACCACCCGCAGGCCTGACCCACGCGGGGCGCCCCTTTCCCCCTCATTGGCGCTGCGCGCCTCGTCCTCAAACGCCGGACGGGCTGGATCTTCGCCGAGCCGGAGAGTTTCAGCCCGTCCGGCGTTTGAGGACGAGGCCGAAGGCCGATCAAGCGGGGTGCCAGGGGCGGCAGCCCCTGGTTTCGGGAAAGGGGCGGGACCGGGGCGCACCCGCGAGGGCACCGACAGGAGGAACACCGTGCCGGAAGGGCACACCATTCACCGCCTCGCGGCCGACCACCGCGAGCGGTTCGAGGGGCGGAGGGTGCGGGCCACGAGCCCGCAGGGCAAGTTCTCCGACAGCGCGGCCCTGGTGGACGGCCACCCCCTCACCACCGCGGAGGCCCACGGCAAGCACCTCTTCCTCGGCTTCGCCGAAACCGGGTGGATCCACATCCACCTGGGCCTCTTCGGCAAGTACACCCTCGGCGACACCCCCGCCCCGCCGCCCACGGACACCGTCCGCCTGCGCCTGGCGAACGACACCCACTACAGCGACCTCCGCGGCCCCACCACCTGCGCCCTGATCACCGACGGCGAGAAGCGGGACATACACGCCCGCCTCGGCCCGGACCCGCTGCGCCCGCCGGGCGGCGAGAACGACCCGGACAAGGCCTGGCGCCGCGTCTCCCGCAGCCGCACCACGATCGCGGCCCTGCTCATGGACCAGAAGGTCGTCGCGGGCGTCGGCAACGTCTACCGCGCCGAGGTCCTGTTCCGCCACGGCATCGACCCGTACACGCCCGGCAAGGACCTCACGCACCGCCAGTGGAACGCGATCTGGGCCGACCTGGTGGACCTCATGCGCGAGGGCGTGCGCAACAACCGCATCGACACCGTGCGGCCCGAGCACACCCCCGAGGCGATGGGCCGCCCGCCGCGCGTGGACGACCACGGCGGCGAGGTGTACGTGTACCGCAGGGCCCGGATGGCCTGCCACGTCTGCGGCACAGAGATCGCCACCGCCGACCTGGCCGCCCGCAACTTGTTCTGGTGCCCTGGGTGCCAGCAGGGCGCGGCGGCGAACGACGGGTAACCCCGTCCGGCGGGCCGTTCACCCCCTCCGGCGGAGCCGTACAGCCCGTCCGGCGTTTGAGGACGAGCGCGCAGCGCGACACCCCCGGCCGAAGCCCCGCCCAGCCAGAGCCCCGCACAGAGCCCCCGGCTAGAAACCGTGCGGCAGCCAGGGCGCCACCGCCGACCCGAAGGCCAGGCTCGCCTCGGCCAGCGCGCCGGGCCGCAGTTCGCGGACGCGGCCCGCGCGGGCCAGCTCCGCGAGGCGGACGCCGCCGAGGTAGGCCGCGCCCAGGTCCCGTACGGACAGGGCGAGGTCGGCGGGGGCCGACGTGTCGTCCGCGCGCTTGCAGGACGCGCCCTTGGAGTCGCCCGTCAGCCGCCACCGCCCCTCGTTCCAGGGGCAGAAGCCGTCCTCGACGTCCAGGACCAGGTCCACCGGCGCCTGGTACGTACGGGCCTCCAGGGCCTGGCCGACGTCCACCAGGCGGACGTGCAGCGAGTCCCGCACCACGAGCCCGCAGCGGCGCACGTCCGAGGCGAGGTGCAGCAGCGGGTCGTCGACCGGGCGGTTCAGCGTCTCGATCCGCGAGGTGAGGTCGACGTCGAAGAGGAAGCGCCACAGCGCGGCGTACGCGCTCGGCTCCAGCGCCTCCACGGCCCGTACGAGGACCGTGCCCTCGGGCCCCCGCGCGTGCCACTCGGGCTTGACTGCGAAGTGCGCGTACCCGACCACCTCGCCGGAGCGCTCCGCGAGCACGCACTGCAACGGCGAGGCGCCGTTCCGGTCCTGCTCCGGGTCGAGGAGCGGGAGCCGCTCCCAGCCGGGCCGGCGCGCGAGCATCCCCGGACGGGTCGGCACCACGCGCGCGTACACCGCCTCGCAGGCCGTCGCGGCCTCGGCGGGGTCCGCGTACCGCAGCCGCACCTCGTCCGTGCCGTCCGGCACCGTGAGCCGCACCCGCGTCGTGTCGACCGACGCGGTGAGCGACCAGGACGCCGTGCCGTACCCGAACCTGCCGTAGATCACCGGCTCGGACGCCGTCAGGACGGCCAGCGACTCGCCGCGCGCCCGCACGTCGTCCAGCTGCCGCCGCATCATCGCCGTGAGCAGGCCGCGGCGCCGGTGCGTGGCCGCCACGCTGACCATCGTCACGCCCGCCGCGTCCACCAGCGCGCCGCCCGGCACGGACACCCGGAAGCTGAACGCGCCCGCCGTGCCCACGCAGGCGTCCCCCTCCCAGACGCCCAGCGAGCGTTCGAACTCGGTGAGGTCGTTCCACAGCGCGCGCTCCTCGGGGGACTCCGCCAGACCGCCGAAGGCCCGCTCCAGCGTTCCGAACCACCGGTCCCAGTCGCTCTGGCCCAACTCCCGTAATTCTGCTGTCATATGCCATGCCTACCAGGGCTCCATGGGCGCGGCGAACCGTTTTCCGCGGACCGGAACGCGCGTGGGGACGCTGGGTGCGGTGATACGGGCGAGGTGCCCCTGAAGGGGGACAAGAGGTACCTCCCGTGCGAAGCGCCTGGCCCGGTGGATAGGGTCCACGAGCAATGGCGGTACGACGAGACAGGCGTGAGCGGCGGTCCCCGCGTGAGCGGCGCGCCGCAGCCGAGACGTTCCCGGCCCGGATGAAGAAGCGGCTGCACCGGGCCCGTATAGGGCTGCGCAAATCCGGGGTCGACTACTTCCGCGGCGACGGCTCCGACTGGGTGGCGCTCGCCGCGCTGCTGTTGACCGTCCCGGTCATCACCGTGTGCACGATCGTCAACCCGGTGTGGTTCGCCCCGGCCGCGCTCGTCCTGCCGATCGTCGCGGGCGGGCTGCTGCTGAGACCCTCCAGCCTGCTCGGCCTGTACGCCGCCTCGGCGGCCGCCCTCATCGTGGAGTCCGCCCGGCTCGGCCCGTACACCCAGGGCCCGGCCCGGGTCACCCCCGGCACCGTCCTGACCGTCGCCGCCTGCGGCTTCTTCGGCCTGCTCATCGCCCAGTTCCGCAGCCGGGTCGGCGTGCCCTGGCGCGGCGGCGGCACCATGCTCTTCGACCTGCGCGAACGCATCCGCGTACAGAGCAAGCTGCCGAAGCTGCCGCGCGGCTGGCACCGCGAGATGGCCCTGCGGCCGGCCGGGGGCCAGTCCTTCTCCGGCGACTTCGTGGTCGCCGCCCGCACCAACGGGGGCCGCACGCTGGAGGTCGTCCTGACGGACGTCTCCGGCAAGGGCATGGACGCCGGGTCGCGGGCCCTGCTCCTGTCCGGCGCCTTCGGCGGCCTGCTCGGCTCGCTGCCGCCGCACGCCTTCCTGCCCGCGGCCAACGGCTACCTCCTGCGCCAGGACTGGGACGAGGGCTTCGCCACCTCCATCCACCTCGTCCTCGACCTGGAGACCGGCGACTACGAACTCCTCTCCGCGGGCCACCTGCCCGCGCTCCAGCTGAGCGCGGGCACCGGCCGCTGGGAGGAGAAGTCCGCCGACGGGCCCCTCCTGGGCGTCTTCGACGGCGCCCAGTTCGACCCCGTCAAGGGCTCGTTGCGCCCCGGCGACGTCCTCATGCTCTTCACCGACGGCATCGTCGAGGCCGCCGACCGCGACATCGCCGAGGGCATCGACCGCCTCACCGGTGAGGCCGACCGGTACGTGGCCGGGGGCTTCCACGGGGCCGCGTGGCACCTCATCGAGGCGGTGGCGAAGGACGTGAACGATGACAGGGCGTTGTTGTTGATCTGCCGCGAGGCCTGACCTGGCCCCTGGGCCCTGACCGGTCACTCCCTCCCACCCCCCCACCCGCTCAACCCCGGCACCCCGCCCGGCCCCGACCTGGCGGCTTCCCCCACCGCCGTCGGCTGCCCCCTACCCACCCGCCCGCCCGTACAGCCCCGGCACCCCGCCCGGCCCCGACCTGGCGGCTTCCCCCACCGCCGTCGGCTGCCGCCCTACCCACCCGCCCACCCGCACGGCCCCGGCACCCCGCCCGGCCCCGACCTGGCGGCTTGCACCGCCGTTGTTGGCTGCCCGCTGCCCGCTGCCCGCTGCCCGCTGCCGGCTGCCCGCCCGCCCGTACGGCCCCGGCGTCCCGCTCCGGCCGCGGCTTGGCGGCTTCCTCCGGCGTCGTTGTCCGCCCGGTACTCGCCCCCCACCCGCACAGCTCCGGTGCCCTGCCCCTGCCCGGTCTGGCGGCTGTACCGCCATCGTTGGTTGTTCGCTGCCCACCCGCCCACCCGTACGGTCTTGGTGCCCTGCCCCGGCCCCGGCCTGGCGGCTTGCCTCGCCGTTGTCGGCTGTCTGCTGCCCACCCGCACGGCCCCGACCCCGACCTGCTGGCTCGCTCTGGCGTTGTCGGCTCTCTGCTACGCGCCTGCCCATACGGCCCTGGCGGCTTGTCCCAGCCCCGGCCTGGCCGCTTGCATCCCTGTCGTCGGTCGTCCGTCCTCCCATGACGCCACACTCACCAGCAGGGCCCCGGCCTAGCGGCTTCGCCGTCGTCGGCCGCTCGCAACTCACCCGCCCACCCGCACAGCCCCGGCTGCCTGGTCGGGCTCCGACCTGGCGGCTTCCCCTCGCCACGGTTGGCCGCCCGCAACTCACCCACCCACCCGCACAACCCCGGCAACCCGTCCCGGCAGCCACCCCCGAGCCATCAGCCCCCCCCGCAGCACCACACCCCCCGGCCCACCCCCGGCACCTGGCGGCTCGTGCTGCTGGGGCTCGCTTCTGCTGCGCACCGCTTCGTGGTGCTTCGTCTCCGTCGCGGGTCCCTGCCTCAGGGGCGGGTGGGCGGGGGAGAGGTCAGCCCCTCCGGCGTTGAGGACCAGGTGCGGGCGGGGGGCCGTGTGGGGCGGGTGGGGGAAACCCCACCTCCGATCCGCCGGGTCGCCTCATGGCTCGCGGCAGGGCCGGATCCGTACGTTCGATGCATCGAGCACGCACAGGACGACGGAAGGACAGCAGGCCATGGGGCTGCGCAGGAAGAAGCACCGGGGCGAGCAGGCACCCGGGCCCGGTGGGGCGGCCTCCGCCTGGGCGGTGGAGCTGCGCGGCGTCCGTCGGCAGTACGGCCGGGGCGCCCGCGCGGTGCACGCCCTGCGCGGCATCGACCTCGCCCTGCCCCGCGGCAGCTTCACCGCCGTGATGGGCCCCTCCGGCTCCGGCAAGTCCACGTTCCTGCAGTGCGCGGCCGGCCTGGACCGGCCCACGGAGGGCACGGTCCACCTCGGCGGCACCGACATCACCGGCATGAGCGAGAACAAGCTCACCGCCCTGCGCCGCACCCGCCTCGGCTTCGTCTTCCAGGCCTTCAACCTGCTGCCCTCGCTCACCGTCGAGCAGAACGTGCTGCTCCCGATGCGGCTCGCGGGCCACCGGCCCGACCGCCGCAAGGCCGCCGACGTGCTGGCCCGCGTGGGCCTCGGCGACAAGGGCAGGCGCCGCCCCGGTCAGCTCTCCGGCGGCCAGCAGCAGCGCGTCGCCATCGCCCGCGCCCTGGTCACGGACCCGGACGTGGTGTTCGCCGACGAGCCGACGGGGGCCCTGGACACCACCACGGCCGCGGAGGTCCTCGGCCTGCTGCGCGGGGCCGTGGACACCATGGGCGCCACCGTGGTGATGGTCACCCACGACCCGGGCGCCGCCGCCTACGCGGACCGCACCCTGTTCCTCGCCGACGGCGCGATCGTCGACCGGCTGGAGCGCGCCCCGGCCGCGCACATCGCGGAGCGGCTGACGGCGCTCACCGCACCCGCGCCCGCACCCGCGTACACGGAAGCGGCCGCGGCATGAGCTACGTACCCAACGGCCTCGCCCGCGCGGCCGTCCGCTTCAAGCCCGCCGCGTTCGTGGGCACGTTCGTGGCGCTGATGATGGCGTCGCTGATCGTGTCCGCGTGCGGCATCCTCCTGGAGACGGGCCTGCGCGCCTCCGTGCCGCCCGAGCGCTACGCGGGCGCCCCCGTCGTGGCCGCCGCCGACCAGCGCATCCACTACGGCAGCGGCGACAGCGCGTCCACCGCGCCGGTCCCGGACCGGGCCCGCCTCGACGCCTCCCTGGTCGCGAAGGCGGGCGCGGTGCCCGGCGCCCGCGAGGCCGTCGCGGACGTCACCTTCCCCGTCACGCGCCCGGCCGAGGGCGGCCCCGAGGCGCTGACCGCGCACGGCTGGGGCTCCACCGCCTTCACCGGCGAGAAGCTCACGGCGGGCCGCGCGCCCGCCGCCGACGAGGTTGTCCTGGGCGGCACGGACGCCCGCGTCGGCGACCGCCTCACGCTCACCACCGCCGCCGGGCCGAAGCACGTCCGCGTCTCCGGCACCGTCGGCGGGACGGGCGGGCCCACCGTCTGGTTCACCGACGCCGAGGCGGTCCGCGCCTCCGGGCACCCGGGCCGGGTCGACGCGATCGCGGTCCTGCCCGCGGACGGCGTGAGGGACGGCGTGCTCGCCTCGCGGGTCGCCGACGCGCTCGGCGACAAGGCCGAGGTGCACACGGGCGACGACCGCGGCGGCGCCGAGGACCCCTCGCTCACCGAGGCCGAGGAACTCCTCACCGGCCTCGGCGGCTCCTTCGGCGGCATCGCCGCCATGGTCGCCGTGTTCACCGCGGCCGGCACCGTCGCGCTCTCCGTCGGCCAGCGCGCCCGCGAGTTCGCGCTGCTGCGCGCCATCGGTACGACGCCGCGCCAGGTGCGCCGCACCATCGCCACCGAGACCCTGCTCGTCGCCCCGCTCGCGGGCGTCGTCGGCTGCCTGCCGGGCATCGCCCTGGCGAGCTGGTGGTTCGGTCAGCTCAAGGACCGGGGCGCCGTACCGGAAGCCGTCGACCTGGTCGTCTCCTGGCTGCCGCTCCTGGTCGCGGCCGCCACCGCCGTCGTCACCGCGCTGGCCGCCGGGTACCTGGCCGCCCGCCGCCCCTCCCGCATCAAGCCCGGCCAGGCCCTCAGCGAGGCCTCCGTGGAACGGCTGCCCGTGGGCTGGATCCGTACCCCGCTCGGGGTCGGCGCGGTCGTCGGCGGCATCGTCCTGTCCCGGGTCGCCGCCACCACGACCGGGGAGGACGCGGCCAACGCGGCGCTCGGCGTGGTCATGCTGTTCATGCTGGCGGTGGCCCTGCTCGGCCCGCTGGTGGCCCGTGGCTGCGCGGCCCTCTTCGGCCTGCCACTGCGCGGAGCCGGCGCCTCCGCCTCCCTCGCGGCGGCCAACTCCCGTACGAACGCCCGCAGGCTGGCCTCCGCGATCACCCCGATCGTCCTGGCCATGGCCTTCGCCTCCACGCTCGTCTTCATGCACACCAGCGAGGAGAAGGTGGCGGCGGACCAGCAGCGCGACGGCATCACGGCCGACCACATCGTGTCGTCCCCGGCCGGTTTCGGCCCGTCCGCCGTCCGCGAGGCGGCCCGGACGCCCGACGTCACGGCGGCCGTCGGCCTGCTGAAGACGTCCGTGCTCCTGCCCATGGGCTCCGGCGGCGACCGCTGGCTCCAGTCCGCGACCGCACAGGGCGTCACCGGCACGGCCTCGGACCTCGCCCGGGTGCAGGACCTCAAGGTGAAGACCGGCGAACTGGCCCTCGGTGAGGGGCAGATCGCCGTCGACGCCACCCTCGCCGCCTCCGCGCACCTGAAGACCGGCGACCGCGTCGAGATGCGCCTGCCCGACGGTACGAGGACACGGCCGACGGTCGTGGCGACGTACGAGCGCGGCCTCGGCCTGTCCCAGATCACGCTGCCCGCGTCCGCCGTACGGCAGCACGTCTCGGCCGCGCTCGACACGGAGATCTGGACCAAGGGCGGCACGGCCGCCGCGCTCGCGCCCCTCGGCACGGTCCACGACCGGGACGGCTACACCACCGCCCAGTCCCTCGACCGGAAGGTCAACGCCTGGGCCAACGGCGTCATGGCGGCCGTTCTCGGGAGCTTCGCGGCCGTCGCCGCCGCCAACACCCTGGTGATGACGGTCCTCGACCGGCGCCGGGAGCTGGGCACCCTGCGCCTGATCGGCTCCACCCGCCGCCAGGTGATGCGCATGATCCGCTGGGAGGCCCTCCTCGTCACCGGCGCGGGCGTCGTCATCGGCACGGCCATCGCCCTGGCCACCCTCGTCCCCATGATGCGGGGCCTCACCGGCGAGTCCCCGTACATCCCGCCCCACCTCTACGCGGCTTTCGCAGGCACAGCCCTCCTCCTGGGCCTCCTCTCCACCACCCTCCCGGCCCGGGCGGCCCTGAAGGCACCGGCTTCGTAGGGGCGGGAACGGCAGGGCGAAACGGCAGGGGTGGACACAGCCCCAGGTGCCGAGGTGTGCGCCTGGGGCTGTCCGGAAGGGGGCCTGGCCCCAGGGCGGCCCTACCGCCCGGGCGCACCCGCCCGCTCGCGGGCGAGCTCCGCCGCGTCTCGCCGGAAAGCCCACTCCATCCGAGGCTCCATGGCGAACCGGAACACCCGCCGCACCGGCGGCGTACACAGCACCGTGACCACCACCGCCGCCACCAGGGACACGAACACCTCGCCCACGGGCCGGTGCAGCCACGCGTAGTCGTCGAACCAGCCCCAGAACCGGGACCCCTTCGCGAGGAACCCGTGCAGCAGGTACCCGTACAGGGTCCCCGCGCCAAGGACGGTGAACCACGTCGTGCGCCGCGGCACCCACGCGAAGAAGCACGCGGTGAGCAGCACCGAGCAGCCGAAGAGCGCCAGCGTCATCACGACGCCGATCCACCAGGGCACACCCAGCTCCTGGGCGCTCTCGCGCCGGTAGAACCAGACGGACGTCATCCGCGGCGCCGCCCAGTACGCGAGCGCGACCGCGCAGGCGAACACCGGCACCGCGAGGAGGCGCACCTCGCGCCGCCGTACGAGCTGGAAGTGCTCGGGCTTGAGGAACAGGCCGAGGACGAAGAACGGCAGGAACTGCAGGACCCGTTGGAGGTCCAGGTCGTCACCGATGTCGGGGGAGGTGACGGCCAGCACGGCCACGCACAGCGCGAGCGGCACGGGCCGGCGGACGGTCTTCCACAGCGGCACCGTCACCCGCCACACGAACAGGGCGATCAGGAACCAGGTCAGGTACCAGGGGTCGAGCAGGCTGATCGGGTGCGACGGGTCGTCGTCCGCCCAGCGCTTGAAGAAGGTGTAGGCGACCTCGAAGACGATGTACGGCACGGCGACGCCGGTCACCAGGCGCTTGAGCCGGTCGGGCCGCATGTCGAAACTGCGGGAGAAATAGCCGGAGATGAGGATGAAGGCCGGCATGTGGAACGTGTACACGGTCATGTACAGCGCTTCGGCGGTGCGGCTGTGATCGGTCAGCGGCTCCCAGGCGTGCCCCAGGGCGACGAGCACGATCGCCAGGTACTTGGCGTTGTCGAAGAACGCGTCGCGCTGGTTGCCGGGGCGGCTCGCGGGGCCGGAGTTGGGGCGTCCGGCGGGAGCGACCGGGTGCGGGGCGTGGGGGGCGGGCGGGGGTACCGCGTGTCGGGGGGAGTGGGGCAGGCGCGGGCCGGGTGGCGTGGCGGGTGCTTCCTGGCCGGGGGGCAGTGGCGCCCGGTGCCGGCCGTGCGGTTGCACGGAGTGCGTCACAGGCCCTCCCACCCTGAACTCGGTGAGACGGTCCGGGACCGCACGGCGCCTGCGGGGGTCATGGCAGCGTGGGACATCTGGGGCACCCTAGCGTCGGGCCGGTCTTCCCGTAAAACGCTGGTCTCATTCGTCCTCTCAATAGCGCGGCGCGGCACGACATTACGTCGGGGCGGGTCCCGGCAACGCATCCGGTGAGTACGGCTGTTTCTCGCGTGCCACCGGCCTGTCGGTGCGCCGGATTCCCGTATTCGCGCCGCGTCTACCCCGTCGACCGGCCGGATAACTGTCCGAAACGTCATAGCTCGTACCGCTTAAATCGTGCATAACGCCCGGGGGCGACTCCGGTGAAATGTCCGCTTGATCGGTGCCTGGTGGTTATGAACCTTCCGGCCGATGTGTTCTCCGCGTCCCCGCGAATTCCTGTGAACCGCTTGTGCGGATAACGCGATGCAAAGGTGAGGGAACGATGTCTGGCCATGGAAACGATCACGTCGAATTCGCCCGCGAGGGGAACCGTCGAATTGTCGTGCGGATGTCCGCGGCGGTCCCGCGGCGCCCGCGCCGGACGCCTCCCGGCGCGTCCGGGACGGGTGCGTCACTGGTCAAGCCATGGCCGACGATGTGTCACCGGCCGCATAGCGCGGCCCTGTTGGTGGCACGATGGTTCCTGGCGGGGGAGTGCGGGGCCGTACCCCCCGGGCGGGAGAGCGACCGACCTAGGGTGTGATCAGTGTGGCCATTTCGCTGTCAGTGGTACTGCTGTTGGCGATCGTCCTTGTCATGATGGTGCGTCAGGGGAACATCAAGGTCTGGCCCGCCATCGTCGCCGCGACATTCGGCTTCACCCTCGCTTCGACGGGAATGGCCGACGACATCCAGGAGCTCCTCAACTCCTTGGCGGAGACCATCGGCGACATACAGTTCTGATCCGGACGTACCAGCGGTGATCGGGCGTCCGGCCGCCCGTCACGGCAGCGGTGGGAGGCGGGGGCGCGGTGCCGTTGCGGGAAACCGATCCGGAGGTGGTGGGCGGCTATCCCGTCGAGGACCGCCTCGGTTCGGGAGGGATGGGTGTCGTGTATCTCGCGCGCTCCCCGTCCGGGCGGCGCCTCGCGGTCAAGGTCGTGCACCCGCAGTATGCCGACGACCCGGAATTCCGCACCCGATTCCGCCGCGAGGTGGCGGCCGCCCGGCAGGTGAGCGGCGCGTTCACGGCCCCCGTCGTGGACGCCGACGCCGACGCCCCGAGCCCGTGGATGGCCACGCTGTACATCCCGGGCGAGGACCTGGGCGCGTACGTACGCCGCCACGGCCCGCTGCCCGCGGACCGGCTCCCGGAACTCGCCGCGGGCCTCGCCGAGGCCCTGCGCGACATCCACCGCGCCGGCGTGGTCCACCGCGACCTGAAACCGGCCAACGTGATGCTGGCCGAGGACGGCCCCCGCGTCATCGACTTCGGCGTGTCCCGCGCCGCCGAAACCCCGGTCGGCGACCCCCTCACCCAGACCGGCCGCGTCATGGGCACCCCGCCCTACATGTCGCCCGAGCAGCTCACCGCCCCGCGCGACGTGGGCCCCGCCTCCGACGTCTTCTCCCTCGGCTCGGTCCTGGTCCACGCGGCCACCGGCCGCGGCCCCTTCGACGACGCCTCCCCGTACGAGACGGCCACGCGCGTCGTGAAGGAGGACCCCGACCTCACCGGCGTGCCGGACGCGCTGCGCCCCTTCGTCGCCCGGTGCCTCGCCAAGCGCCCCGAGGACCGCCCCACCCCTGACGCCCTCCTGGCGCTGCTGCGCGGCGAGCCCCTGCCGCCCCCCGCCCGGCCCGCCGACGCCGGGCCCCCGCCCGCCGCCCGGCCGCGCCGCCGGCGCTTCGCGCTCGCCGGGACGGCCGCCGCGGTGGTCCTCGCCGCGGCGGCGGTGCTCGCCCCCCTGCCCGCGTCCGACGGCTCCCCGCCCGGCGACCTGCCCGCGGGATGGCGGGCCTGGCAGTCCAGGGACATGGACGACAGGGGCGAGGCCGGCGGCCTGTTCACCCGCTGCGCCGTCGCCGCGGGCGGCCTCCTCTGCGCGGGCGACGACGTCAAGGCCGCGCGGTTCTCGCTGGCCACGGGCGCGTTCCGGTGGAGCAGGCCGGTGGACGAGGACCTCACCGCGGCCGACGACTGGGGCAACGTGGAGGGACACGTCATCGGGGTGTCCGGCGGCCGCGCCTTCGTCTACCGCAACGACCAGACCGAGCGGGGCGACACCCGGATCGAGAACTACGCGATCGAGGCCCTGGACGCCCGCACCGGCCGCGCGCTGTGGGCCGTCCCCGCCCAGCGCGGCGAGCACGCGTCCGCCCCGTCCCCCGACGCGGAGAGCGGCGGCGCCGTCCTGACGTCCGCCGGTGTCCTCGCCGCCGTCGGCGCCGACGGCGACGCGTACGCGCTGCTGGGCGCGGCCGACGGCGACGCCCGCTGGCGGCACCGGTTCCCCGTCGCGGACTGCCGGGTCCGCGCCGCCGCCGGACAGGGGTACGTGATCTGTCCGGCCGGAGACGGGCGCGTCCGCGTCAGCCGCCTCGACCTGACCTCCGGCCGGCCGGGCTGGACGGCGACCCTGCGGGCGGGACCGGACCTCCTGGGCGTCAGCGGCGGACACCTGCTGTTCGCCGACACCACCCGGGAGGAACAGTCCCACCACCGGATCGTCGCCCTCGACCCGGTCACCCGCCGCGCGCGGGCCGTCCCCTTCGAACACCCGCAGCGGAGCGAGGCGAGGGTCACGCTCAGCCGGGGCACCCTCTACTTCACCCACACCAACGGCGTCGTCCGTGCCGTCGACCCCCGCACCGGCCGCCTGACCTGGGACGTGAACTCCACCGTGGAGTCCCCGGGCCCGCCGCTCGCCTCCGCGTCCCACGTCTACGTCGCCTCCCCGAGCGGCCGGCTCGCCGCCCTGGACCGCGGCACGGGCGCGGTGGACTGGACCCGCGCCGCCCCCGACAGCTACGGCGAGACGCCCTCGGTCGCCTCCGAGACCGGCGCCGCGCTGACGCTCGCGGGCGACGCCCTCTACGTCCCGTACGGCGTCCGCGCGGTCTACAGCGTCGACGTACGCCACCCGTGAGCCGGTCGGTACCGGGACGCGGAAAAGCCTCCGGCCCGGTACGCGGAGACGGGCTCCACGTACCGGGCCGGAGGCCACGGAGCGGGCGACGGGAATCGAACCCGCGTAGCTAGTTTGGAAGACTAGGGCTCTACCATTGAGCTACGCCCGCAGCGGCTCACGCGGCGACCCGCAGGTCAGCGTGCGCGGCACGGCAAGCATCGTAGCGGGTCCGCGCGCCCGCCCGCACACCCCCTCCGCCCGCCCCGTTAATGCGGGGGCCGGGCGCCCTGCGGGCATGTACCCTACGTCTCGCACCGACGGGGTGTGGCGCAGCTTGGTAGCGCGTCCGCTTTGGGAGCGGAAGGCCGTGGGTTCAAATCCCGCCACCCCGACCAGCGGGATCTCTCCGGTCCGGCGGCCGGTTCCCCGGCCGGGGAACCCCTCTCGCACGCCCCGCGGTCCGTCTTCGAAGATCGCATTGTGGCTCGGCTCCCGCGTGCCGTTACTATGCAAGCTGTGTGCCCGTGTGTCTCTCGACCGGGCAGAATCCAAGCAGTCAGCCCACCAAGGAGACCGAACCGTGAAGAGCGCCGTGGAGACCCTGAACCCGACTCGGGTTCGGCTCACTGTCGAGGTGCCCTTCGAGGAGCTCAAGGACAGCCTCGACGCGGCGTACAAGAAGATCAACCAGCAGGTCACGGTGAAGGGCTTCCGCAAGGGCAAGGTGCCGGCGCGCGTCATCGACCAGCGGTTCGGCCGCGGCGCCGTGCTGGAGGAGGCCGTCAACGACGCCCTTCCGAAGTTCTACACGGAGGCGGTCAACGAGGCCGAGCTGAACGTCCTCGGCCAGCCCGAGGTCGACATCACCGAGCTCAAGGACAACGAGACCCTCAACTTCACCGCCGAGGTCGACGTCCGCCCGGCCATCGAGATCCCGGACTACTCCGGCATCGAGGTCGAGGTCGACGCCGTCGAGGTGTCCGACGAGGACGTCGACAAGGCCGTGGAGGACCTGCGCAACCGCTTCGCGTCCACCTCGCCGGTCGAGCGCGCCGCCGAGGACGGCGACGTCGTGACCGTCGACCTGGAGGCCAAGGTCGACGGCGAGGTCCTCGCCGACGGCGTCGCCAGCGGCGTCTCGTACACCATCGGCTCCGGCGAGCTGCTCGACGGCATCGACGACGCCGTGAAGGGCCTGGAGGCCGGTGGCGAGGCCACCTTCACCTCCGAGCTCAAGGGCGGCTCCGCCGCGGGCAAGGAGGCCGAGGTCACCGTCAAGGTCACCCAGGTCGCCAAGCGTGAACTGCCGGAGCTGGACGACGACTTCGCGCAGCTCGCCTCCGAGTTCGACACCCTGGACGAGCTGAAGGCCGACAGCCGCAAGCGCCTGGAGTCGGCCCGCCAGTTCGACCAGGCCACCCAGGCCCAGGAGCGCGTCCTGGAGAAGCTCCTGGAGCTCGTCGAGGTGCCGGTCCCCGAGAAGCTGCTCGAGGACGAGATCCGCACCCGCAAGCACAACCTGGAGCACCACCAGCTCGGCCAGATGGGCCTCGACCTCGCGAAGTACCTGGAGATCCAGGGCAAGACCGAGGAGGAGTTCGACGCCGAGACCCGCGAGCAGGCGGTCAAGGGCATCAAGACCCAGTTCGTCCTCGACGAGCTGGTCAACAAGGAGAAGCTGAACGTCAACCAGGAGGAGCTCACCGAGCACCTCATGCGGCGCGCGCAGTCCTCCGGCATGAGCCCCGACCAGTTCGCCCAGGCCGTCGTCGAGGGCGGCCAGGTGCCGATGCTCGTCGGCGAGGTCGCCCGCGGCAAGGCGCTCGCGGTGGTCGTCGAGGCCGCCACGGTCAAGGACACCAACGGCGAGGTCATCGACCTCGACGACGAGGACGAGGCCGCCGAGGCCGCCGACTCCGCCGAGGGTGAGCAGGGCGAGGCCGCCTCCGCCGAGGCCGCCGACAAGGCGGACGAGGGCAAGTCGGACGCCTGATCCTCCACTGCTGTAAGCGCTGGGCCCCCGGGACACACGTCCCGGGGGCCCAGCGCTCTGTTCCGGCGTCCTGAGCCCCGTCAGGGGCGCGGGGAACTGCGCGACTAGCCACGGCGTCTCCGCGGCCGCCCACGGCGCGGCATCGGGCAGACGCGTCTGCCGGGCCCCGCGCCCCCGTCGGGGGCGCTACCTGCGCTCACAGCGAACAGTTGGCCTTGCGGGATTCCCCGGCGGGGGCCGCGCGTTAGGGTCCATGAGTACGGGGGCAGTGGAGTCGTTGCCCTCAGAACGAAGATGCTGAGACGGCCGGTGCCGTCAGAGACGAGCAGGTGGATACGTGACGAATCTGATGCCCAAAGCAGCCGGTGAGCCGTCCATCGGTGGTGGCCTCGGCGACCATGTGTACAACCGGCTGCTCGGCGAGCGCATCGTCTTCCTCGGCCAGCAGGTCGACGACGACATCGCGAACAAGATCACGGCGCAGATGCTCCTCCTCGCGGCCGACCCGACGAAGGACATCTACCTCTACATCAACAGCCCCGGCGGCTCGGTGACCGCCGGCATGGCGATCTACGACACCATGCAGTACATCCCGAACGACGTGGTCACCATCGGCATGGGCATGGCCGCCTCCATGGGCCAGTTCCTGCTGACCGGCGGCACCGCCGGCAAGCGCTTCGCCCTGCCGCACACGGACATCCTGATGCACCAGGGCTCCGCCGGTATCGGCGGTACGGCCTCGGACGTCAAGATCCAGGCCGAGTACCTGCTGCGGACCAAGCGGCGCATGGCCGAGATCACCGCCCGCCACTCCGGCCAGACGGTCGAGACGATCATCCGCGACGGCGACCGCGACCGCTGGTTCACCACCGAGGAGGCCAAGGAGTACGGCCTCATCGACGAGATCATCAGCGCCGCTTCCGGTGTTCCGGGCGGCGGCGGCACGGGGGCCTGAGAAGGCGTCCCAGAGGGCCCGTGGAGGCCCTCGACCGGGGCCGCGCCCGCCACCAGGGACCGCCCCAGCCGATCAAGCCCACGCTCATCACCAGGACGGAACACCTCAGATGAACAGCTTCCCCGCCAGCGGCCAGGCCGCGGGCCTGCACACCGGCCCCCAGGTGGACAACCGTTACGTGATCCCGCGCTTCGTCGAGCGCACCTCGCAGGGCGTGCGCGAGTACGACCCGTACGCGAAGCTCTTCGAGGAGCGCGTGATCTTCCTCGGCGTCCAGATCGACGACGCCTCCGCCAACGACGTCATGGCGCAGCTCCTGTGCCTGGAGTCGATGGACCCCGACCGCGACATCTCGGTCTACATCAACAGCCCGGGCGGCTCGTTCACGGCCCTCACGGCCATCTACGACACGATGCAGTTCGTGAAGCCCGACATCCAGACGGTCTGCATGGGCCAGGCGTCCTCCGCGGCCGCCGTGCTGCTCGCCGCGGGCACCCCCGGCAAGCGCATGGCCCTGCCCAACGCCCGCGTGCTGATCCACCAGCCGTCCGGCGGCACCGGCCGCGAGCAGCTCTCCGACCTGGAGATCGCGGCCAACGAGATCCTGCGCATGCGCTCCCAGCTGGAGGAGATGCTGGCCAAGCACTCCACCACGCCGATCGAGAAGATCCGCGAGGACATCGAGCGCGACAAGATCCTCACCGCCGAGGACGCGCTGGCGTACGGTCTGGTGGACCAGATCATCTCCACCCGCAAGATGAACAACTCCGCGGTCGCCTGATACTCGTCCGGTCACACCGCAGCACCATCTGCCCGCCCCTTGGCACGGTCCGCGCGGCCCGCTCCGGTCCGTGGCGATCTGCGCCGTTTCGTGGTTCTTCGTAGCTCGTTCGTCGTTCGTTCGTCGTTCCGCGTCACAGCGAACCGCGCCAAGGGGGGCCCGAACGGGGGGCCAGGCAAGGTACCGTCGGATACAAGGCACCAGGAGCCGCTGGACCATCGGCGTCTCCCAGGCGAAGGGGAAGCACACCGTGGCACGCATCGGTGACGGCGGCGATCTGCTCAAGTGCTCGTTCTGTGGCAAGAGCCAGAAGCAGGTCAAGAAGCTCATCGCAGGCCCCGGCGTGTACATCTGCGATGAGTGCATCGATCTCTGTAACGAGATCATCGAGGAGGAGCTCGCCGAGACGAGCGAGGTCCGCTGGGAGGAACTACCCAAGCCCCGCGAGATCTACGAGTTCCTCGAGGGGTACGTAGTCGGCCAGGAGCCCGCCAAGAAGGCCCTCTCCGTCGCCGTCTACAACCACTACAAGCGCGTCCAGGCCGGGGAGAACGGCGGCGCGGGAGCCCGTGAGGACGCCATCGAGCTGGCGAAGTCCAACATCCTGCTGCTCGGCCCCACCGGCTCCGGCAAGACGCTGCTCGCCCAGACGCTCGCCCGCATGCTGAACGTCCCCTTCGCCATCGCGGACGCGACGGCCCTCACGGAGGCGGGCTATGTCGGCGAGGACGTGGAGAACATCCTCCTCAAGCTCATCCAGGCCGCCGACTACGACGTCAAGAAGGCCGAGACGGGCATCATCTACATCGACGAGATCGACAAGGTCGCCCGGAAGAGCGAGAACCCGTCGATCACGCGCGACGTGTCGGGCGAGGGCGTCCAGCAGGCCCTGCTGAAGATCCTGGAGGGCACCACGGCCTCGGTCCCGCCGCAGGGCGGCCGCAAGCACCCGCACCAGGAGTTCATCCAGATCGACACGACGAACGTCCTGTTCATCGTGGGCGGCGCCTTCGCCGGCCTGGAGAAGATCATCGAGGCCCGGGCGGGCGCCAAGGGCATCGGCTTCGGCGCCACGATCCGCTCCAAGCGGGAGCTGGAGGAGAAGGACCAGTTCGAGGACATCATGCCGGAGGACCTGGTGAAGTTCGGGATGATCCCGGAGTTCATCGGCCGCCTGCCCGTCATCACCTCGGTCCACAACCTCGACCGCGAGGCGCTGCTCCAGATCCTCGTCGAGCCGCGCAACGCCCTGGTGAAGCAGTACCAGCGCCTGTTCGAACTCGACGGTGTGGAGCTGGACTTCGAGCGCGGCGCCCTGGAGGCCATCGCGGACCAGGCCATCCTGCGCCAGACCGGCGCGCGCGGCCTGCGCGCCATCATGGAGGAGGTCCTCCAGTCGGTGATGTACGAGGTGCCGTCCCGCAAGGACGTGGCCCGCGTCGTCATCACGGCGGACGTCGTCCACTCGAACGTGAACCCGACACTGGTGCCCCGCGAGGTGCGCGGGCCGGGCGCCGGGGAGCAGAAGTCCGCGTAGACCACGCGGCGGTACCTGAACGGCCGAGGGCGCCGGGCGAGACGACTCGCCCGGCGCCCTCGTCGGTGCCGCGGTGACCGACCCCTGGGGGGTCAGATCTTGACGCGGACCTCCTTGCGGAACTTGGCCGTCTTCTCCGCGCCCTCTTCGAGGTCGGCGGACTTGCCGCCCATGACGTTGGCCATGTCCGCCGTGATGCCGACGCCGATGGTGCTCTTGTCGCCCCAGATGCAGGTCGCCATCGACATTTCCTTGGGGACCTTGGCGCCGGTCGTCGCCGCGCCGCCGAAGCTGTACTTCATCTCCTGGCACTTCATCAGGGCGCCGTCGAGCCCGGACGGCTTGAACGTCTTGGGGCTGCCGACCAGAGTGACCTTGGCGCTCCCGTTGTCCTTCGCGGCCTTCTCCTCGACCGAGCCGAACATCTTGTCGACGACCGCCTCCGGGTCCTCGATCTCGCCGTAGAGGCCGTTGAACTGGAAGAGCTTCTGCCCCAGCGGGTTGTCGTCGCTGCCGGACTCGTACTGGGCCTCGACGTTCTTGGCATTCTTGACGCCGTGCTCCTCGGCCTCCTTGGCCTTGTCAGGAGACATGTTGTCGTTCTTGGCGCTGTTGGGCTTCAGCTTGTACGCGCCGTCGAGGACGGTTTCCGGCGTCGTCAGCTTGTGCGGGCCGTCGTCCTTGACCGTGCCGGAGCCGCCTCCGTCGCTGCCGCCGAGGACGAAGTACGCGCCGACGCCGATCGCGGCGACCACGGCCACCGCGCCGATGATCGCGCCCGTCTTCTTGCCCCCGCCGCCTCCGCTCGGCGGGGGCGGGACCTGCCCGTAGGGGGCCTGCTGGCCGTACGGCGGCTGCGGCTGGCCGTACGGGGCCCCCGGCTGGCCGTAGGGCGGCTGCTGCGGCGGGACGCCCTGCGGGGGCTGCTGCGGGTAGCCGTAGCCCGGCTGCTGCGGGGCCTGCTGGGGGTAGCCGTAGCCGGGCTGCTGTGGGGGCTGCTGGCCGTAGGGGCCGGGCTGGCCGCCGCCGTACGGGCCGGGCTGCTGCGGCTGCTGGCCGCCGTACGGGCCCGGCTGGTTGTAGCTCATGAGTGGGGGTTCCCTCCGTTACTGCTACTGCTTGCTCGTACGCGTCACGCGCGTCACTTCTTCACACGGGCCGCATCGCGGTACTCGGCCGCGAGCTCCGCGACCTCGTCCGCGGACTTGCCCTTGCCGCCGGAGATGAACGCGGCGGCGTCCGCGGCGGTCGCCATGCCGAAGGTGCTGTGGTCGGCCCAGGCGCAGACCGGGATCTCCAGGCTCTTGCCGTCCTCGGAGATCTTGACGCTCTGGCACTTCATCAGCGCGTTGTCGAGGCCGCTGGGGGACACCGACTCGGGGCTGCCCTGCCAGGTGGCCTCTTCGTCGCCGCCGTCCTTCCGCGTCTCCTCGTGCATCTTGTCGAACGCCTTGTCGACGGTCTTCTCCGGGTCGCTGATCTCGCCCCACATGCCGACGACGCTCAGGCCCTTCACCGCGGGCCCGGTGCCGGTCTTGTACTCCGCCTTCTCCTGCTCGGCGTTCTTGATCCCGATCGCGGCCGCGTCCTCCTTGTCGGCGTCGCCCAGCGGTCCGCCGCCGGAGGAGGACGAGTCGTTCTTGCGGTACTCGCCGACCGACTCCGGGGACACCAGCTTGTGCGGGCCGTCGTCCGTGACCGAGCCGGAGCCGCCGTCGTCGCCGCCGAACAGGAAGAACGCGCCCGCGCCGACCGCGGCCACGGCCACCACGGCGCCGATCACCAGGCCGGTCCTCTTGCCGCCGCCTCCGCTCGGCGGCGGGGGCGGCGGAACCTGCCCGTAGGGGGCCTGCTGGCCGTACGGCGCCTGCGGCTGGCCGTACGGCGGCTGCTGCGGCGGGACGCCCTGCGGGGGCTGCTGGGGGTAGCCGTAGCCGGGAGGCGGGGCCTGCGGCGGCTGGCCGTACGGGGGTTGCGCGGGCTGGCCGTACGGGGGCTGCTGGGGCGGCTGGCCGTAGGGGCCCGGCTGCTGCGGCTGCCCGCCGCCGTACGGGTCGGGCTGCTGGCCGTACGGGCCCGGCTGGTTGTGGCTCATGACTGAAGCTCCCCCTCGAACGCGTGTGCGCGCCTACGTTCTCCCGCACGTTTAGGTGTTCCCGACATCCTGACCGACGCCGGGAGCGCCGTGGGCCCCGGGGAGGCAACCGTTACTCAAGATTCCGGTTTCGGGACCACTCTGTGACACCCCTAAACTGGGCCCGTGACCGAGAACACTCAGCAGCAGCCCCCAGCGACCACCCCCGAACTCCCGACGCAGTACGCGCCGGCCGAGGTAGAGGGGCCGCTGTACGAGCGCTGGGTGGAGCGGGGTTACTTCGACGCGGACGCGAAGAGCGACAAGGAGCCCTTCACCGTCGTCATCCCGCCGCCGAACGTCACCGGCAGCCTGCACCTGGGCCACGCCTTCGAGCACACGCTCATCGACGCCCTCACCCGCCGCAAGCGCATGCAGGGCTACGAGACCCTGTGGCAGCCCGGCATGGACCACGCGGGCATCGCCACGCAGAACGTCGTCGAGCGCGAGCTGGCCAAGGAGGGCAAGTCCCGCCACGACCTCGGTCGCGAGGCCTTCGTCGAGCGCGTGTGGCAGTGGAAGGGCGAGTCCGGCGGGCAGATCTCCGGCCAGATGCGCCGCCTCGGCGACGGCGTGGCCTGGTCCCGCGAGCGCTTCACCATGGACGAGGGCCTCTCCCAGGCCGTCCAGACCATCTTCAAGAAGCTCTACGACGACGAGCTGATCTACCGCGCCGAGCGCATCATCAACTGGTGCCCCCGCTGCCTCACCGCCATCTCGGACATCGAGGTGGAGTACCAGGACGACGACGGCGAGCTGGTGTCGATCAAGTACGGCGAGGGTGACGAGACCCTCGTCGTCGCCACCACCCGCGCCGAGACCATGCTCGGCGACACCGCCGTGGCCGTGCACCCCGAGGACGAGCGCTACCGGCACCTCGTCGGCAAGCTCATCAGGCTGCCGCTCACCGACCGCTCCATCCCGGTCGTCGCCGACGCCCACGTCGACCCCGAGTTCGGCACCGGCGCCGTGAAGGTGACCCCGGCGCACGACCCCAACGACTTCGAGATCGGCCAGCGCCACGACCTGCCGAACATCGCGGTCATGGACGAGCACGCGGTCATCACGGTGCCCGGCCCCTTCCAGGGCCTGGACCGCCTGGAGGCCCGCTCGGCCATCGTCGCCGCGCTGCGCGCCGACGGCCGTGTCGTCGCCGAGAAGCGCCCGTACACGCACTCCGTCGGCCACTGCTCGCGCTGCAAGACCACCATCGAGCCGCGCCTGTCCATGCAGTGGTGGGTCAAGGTCGGCCCGCTCGCCAAGGCCGCCGGTGACGCGGTCCGCGACGGCCGCGTGAAGATCCACCCGCAGGAGATGGAGAAGCGCTACTTCGACTGGGTCGACAACCTCCACGACTGGTGCATCTCGCGCCAGCTCTGGTGGGGCCACCGCATCCCGGTCTGGTACGGCCCGAACGGCGAGGTCGTCTGCGTCGGCCCCGACGAGGAGCCGCCCACGGGCGAGGGCTGGACGCAGGACACCGACGTCCTCGACACCTGGTTCTCCTCCGGCCTGTGGCCGTTCTCCACGCTCGGCTGGCCCGAGCGGACCGAGAGCCTCGCGAAGTTCTACCCGAACTCCGTCCTGGTCACCGGCTACGACATCCTCTTCTTCTGGGTCGCCCGGATGATGATGTTCGGCCTGTACGCGATGGACGGCACCCCGCCGTTCCACACCATCGCCCTGCACGGCATGGTCCGCGACCAGTTCGGCAAGAAGATGTCGAAGTCCTTCGGCAACGCGGTCAACCCGCTGGACTGGATGGACAAGTACGGCTCCGACGCCCTGCGCTTCACGCTCGCGCGCGGCGCCAACCCCGGCGTCGACGTGCCGATCGGCGAGGACTGGGTCCAGGGCTCGCGGAACTTCGCCAACAAGATCTGGAACGCCACCCGCTTCGCGCTGATGAACGGCGCCACGGTCGAGGGCCCGCTGCCGGACGCCGCCGCCATGTCGGCGACCGACCGCTGGATCCTCTCCCGCCTGAACACCGTGGTCGCCGAAGTCGACGCGTACTACGAGGACTTCCAGTTCGCGAAGCTCTCCGACGCGCTGTTCCACTTCGCCTGGGACGAGGTCTTCGACTGGTACGTGGAGCTGTCCAAGACCACGTTCCTGGCGGGTGGCCCGGCCGCCGAGGTCAGCAAGCGCGTCCTCGGCGAGGTCCTCGACGTCACGCTGCGCCTCCTCCACCCGGTCGTGCCGTTCGTCACGGAGACCCTGTGGACCACGCTGACCGGCGGCGAGTCCGTCGTGATCGCCGACTGGCCGGCCGATTCCGGCTTCCGGGACGCGGGCGCCGAGCAGGAGATCGCCTCCGTCCAGGACCTGGTCACCGAGGTCCGCCGGTTCCGCGCCGACCAGGGCCTCCAGCCCGGCCAGAAGGTCCCGGCCCGCCTCACCCTGGACGGCACGCCGTTCGCCCCGCACGAGGCCGCCGTCCGCCAGCTCCTACGCCTGCAGCCGGAGGGCGAGGCCTTCGCGGCCACGGCGACGCTGCCGGTCGCGGGCGCCACGGTCGCGCTCGACCTGTCGGGCACGATCGACGTGGCGGCGGAGCGCAAGCGGCTGGCCAAGGACCTGGCCGCCGCGGAGAAGGAGAAGAGCCAGGCCACGGCCAAGCTCGGCAACGAGGCGTTCCTCGCCAAGGCTCCGGACCACGTGGTCGACAAGATCCGCGGCCGCCTCGCCAAGGCCGACGAGGACATCGCCCGCCTCCAGGCGCAGCTCGACAACCTCCCGGCGGCGTAGGGCGGTCCGTCCGCAGGCACGCGAAGGCGCCCGGAACTCCACGCAGTTCCGGGCGCCTTCGTCGTACCCCCGCGCGTACTTCCCGGCCGGTCAGGCCTCCGTGGCGACCGGCCCCGTCCCCACCGCCTCCGCGTTGCGCCGCGTCTTCGCCCAGCCGTTGCGGCCGCGCAGCAGCCGCAGGAAGCCGCGCGCCGACACGACGAACACGTGGTACGCGTACAGCCACAGCGCGAGCCCCCACAGCAGCCCGGTGAGCCGGGAGCGGCCGGGCGCGACGTCGCGGCGGTAGAGCGGGCCCCAGGCCACGAACGGCAGGACCGACAGCGCGCACAGGGCGAGGATCAGCGGCCACGCGCCGAGGAACGCGTCGCGCATCGAGCCGCCGAGCACGACCGCGCCCAGCAGCAGCACGCTCAGCACCAGCGTCGCGACGTGCGCGAGGGGTTGCATGAACGTGTACAGGGTCTCCAGGACGCCGCGGCCCGAGTAGTGCCGGGAGGCGACGATGCGCGGCGCGTACCGCACGCACTGGAGGTTGCCCTGGGCCCAGCGGGTGCGCTGGGTGAGGAAGCGGCGCAGCCGCGGCAGGCCCTCCTGCGAGACGTACGTGTCGGCGATGTGCGCGATCCGGTAGCCGCCGAGGATCATGTGCAGGCCCAGCTCGTAGTCCTCCAGGAGCGCGTCGCGCTGCCAGGGCCGGCGCTCGGCGGCCGCGATGTGGTCGAGCGCGGTGAGCCGCGTGAACTGGCCGTTGCCGCCCAGGCCCACCGAGCCGGTGCGGCCGCGCAGGAGCTGCATGCCCGCGTTGGACACCGCGAACTCCATGTCCTGCATGCGCACGAGCAGCCGGGCCGCGGCGTTGGCGAGGCGCCCGCGCTCGGGCAGCGGCGGCCGCTCCTCGTCGACGTTCCGCATCCGTACGCTCACCTGTACGCCGCCCACGTCGGGGTCGCCGAACCCGGCGGGACCGCTGACCCGGGCGAGGGCGTCCGGCGCGAGCCGCCCGTCGGCGTCCACGACGCACACGACGGCCCGGTCCCGGTCGGTGTCCTCGGGCAGGAACGCGTTCAGGGCGGCGTACGCGGAGTTGAGCGCCGCGCCCTTGCCGACGCGGGCGTCGGGACGGCGCCGCGACACCAGGTGCACGTGCGGGTCGTCCGCGGCGAGCGCGGTGACGACGGCGGCCGTCGCGTCGTCGCTGTCGTCGTCGACGACCCACACGTGCCCGGCGGGGAAGTCGGCCCGCAACTGGGCGACCGTCGTACCGATGACGGTCTCCTCGTCGCGGCACGGTACGAAGAAGTGCCAGGTGAACGCGGTGGGATCGGCCGGGGCGGCCTCCGGGCGGCGCGTGTAGGCGTGGCGGGCGCCGGCCCAGTACAGCAGGAAGCAGGCGAGGAGGAAGAAGGGGAGGGCGTAGAGGAAGGCGTACGGGGTGAGCATGGGGGCGGTCCTTGTGCGGGTCTCGCGGCGGAGGGCCGGGCGGTGGGGGAGGGCGGGGTTACGCCGCGAGGTTGAGGTCCGGTTCGTGGCCGGCGCGGCCCGCGGCCACCGCCGCGAGGAGGACGGCGATGCGCTGCGAGGCGAGCCCGTCGCCGAACGGGGACGGCTGCTCGGCGAGGCGCCGGAGCCCGGCCGGGCCCGCCGCGAGCCGGCGCCGCACGGCCCGGCCGATCTCCCGCCCCGGGGTGACCAGCTCGGCGAACCCGGCGGCCATGGCCTCGGGCCGCTCCGTGGACCGGCGGACGACGACGAGGGGCCGGCCGAGGACGGTGGTCTCCTCCTGGACGCCGCCGGAGTCGGAGACGATGACGGCCGCGTGCCGGGCGAGGGCCAGGAACTCGCCGTAGCCGAGCGGCGCGAGCTCGGTGAGCGGGGCGAGCAGGTGCGTGAGCCCGGCCGCCTCGATCCGGGCGCGGGTGCGCGGGTGCACGGTGAACAGGACCGGCAGCTCGGCCGCGAGGGAGGCGAGCTCGCGCAGGATGGCGGCGAGCGCGGCGGGGTCGTCGGTGTTCTCGGGCCGGTGCGCGGTCGCGAGGACGTAGCGGTCGGCGGTGACGCCGTACGCGGCGAGCAGCGCGGCCCGCTCGGCGGCCGCGGGCAGGTGCTCGTGGACGGCCTCGACGACGGTGTTGCCGGTGACGGTGATCCGCCCGGCGGGGACGGCTTCGGCGCGCAGCAGGTCGCGGTTGTCGGCGGTGGCCGCGCACAGCACGTCGGCGAGCTGGTCGATGACGATCCGGTTGTGCTCCTCGGGCATGGCCCGGTCGTGGCTGCGCAGCCCGGCCTCGACGTGGACGAGCGGGATCGAGCGGGCGTTCGCGGCGAGTGCCCCCGCCAGGGCGGCGTTCGTGTCGCCCTGCACCACCACGGCCAGCGGCGGCCGCTCGGCGAACAGGGCGTCGAGCTGGGCCAGCGCGGCGGAGACCTGCACGGCGCGGGGCTTGCCGCCGACCCCGTCCAGCAGGGTCGGCTCGGGCAGGCCCAGCTCGGTGAGGAACCGGCCGAAGAGCGCGGCGTCGTAGTGCTGGCCGGTGTGCACCAGGTGCGCGGCGGGGCCGAGGATGCGGACCAGGTGGGCGACCTTCACCAGCTCGGGGCGGGTGCCGATGACGATCGCGACGGAGCGGGGCGGGAGGGGGGCGTGCAACGGGGCTCCTGGCAGGGGGTGGGGCTGGCGGTACACAGGAGCGTGCGGGGCCTGGGTTGCGGGGGTGGCTCGCCTTCGGTTGCGCCTCGGTTGCGGCGCCCGCCGCCGCGGCTGTTCAGGGCCTAGGCCCTGGCCCGTACGACCTGGCCCGACGGGACTTTGGTCCCTGCCGGGGGCTCCCCATGCCCGCCCCTTCCCGTAACCAGGGGCTGCCGCCCCTGGACCCCGCTCGATCGGCCTTCGGCCTCGTCCTCAAACGCCGGACGGGCTGATTCCCTGACGACGGCGAGACGCGGAAAATTTCAGCCCGTCCGGCGTTTGAGGACGAGCGCGCCAGCGCGATGCGGGGGCCCAGGGGGCGGAGCCCCTTGGTTTCGGGAAAGGGGCGGGCATGGGGAGCCCCCGGCAGGGCCCGGCGGCCTCAGGCCTCGCCGCGGTAGCGGTACCCGAGCCCCCGCACCGACTCCAGGGGATCACCGCCCTGGCCCACGGCCAGCTTCCGCCGCAGCCGCAGCACAGCGAACTTCACCCGCTCCCGCCCCGCCCCCGCGGGCTCGTCCCAGACGAGGTCGAGGAGCTGCTCGGTGGTGACGACCCGCCCCCGGTTGCGGACGAGCACCTCCAGGAGCCGGTACTCGATCGCGCTGAGCCGCGTCTCGTGGCCCTGCCAGACGGCCGACCGCCGCTCGGGCACGAGCCGCAGCCCGGCCTCGACGTAGTCGCCGCGCCACTGCTCCGGGGTGGAGCGCCGCAGCAGCGCCTCGACGCGGGCGAGGAGCTCCAGGTGGTCGAAGGGCTTGCACAGGTAGTCGTCGGCGCCCGAGCGCAGCCCGCGGACGCGTTCGGCGGGGCTGGTGCGGCCGGAGAGGATGAGGACGGGCAGGTCGGTCAGGTCGCGGGTGCGGTCGAGGACCTCCCAGCCGTCCAGGCCGGGCAGCACCAGGTCGAGGACCATGAGGGCGGGCCGCCGGGCGAAGAGCAGCTTGAGCGCGGCCTGCCCGTCGGCGGCGGTGACCACCTCGTACCCGGCGCGGGTGAACAGGACCCGCAGCGCGAGCCCGAGGTCGGGGTCGTCCTCGACGAGCAGCAGCCGGGTCACGCCGGCCCGGCCCCGGACGGCCCGCCGCGCCCGGCCCCGGGCGACCCGCCGCGCCCGGCCCCGGGCGGCCCGCCCAGCGGCAGCCACACCTCGACGCCGGTCCCGTGCCCCTCGTCGCCGTGGACGGCGACCGTGCCGGAGTGCAGCCGTACGGCGTCACGGACGACGCTCAGGCCGAGGCCGGTGCCGGGGTAGGGGCCGCGGCGGGCGTTCGGCGCGCGGACGAACTCGGTGAAGACCTCGTCCTGGAACTCCTTCGGGATGCCGATGCCGCTGTCGGTGACGGCGATCAGCCAGCCGGGCGGCGCGGGCGGCCGCGCCTCGCCGTCACCGGGGCGCGGGCACGGCCGGGCGGTGACGGCGACGGTGCCGCCCGCGGGGGTGAACTTCACCGCGTTGTCGAGCAGCGCGGTCAGCGCCCGCTCCAGCGCGTCGGCGTCGGCGAGCAGCGGCGGCCGCTCGCCGCCGGGCACGTCGAGGGTGACGAAGACGCCGTCGCGGGTGGCCCACGGCGTGACGTCGTGCACCAGGCGGGCCAGCAGGAGGACCGGGTCGAGCGGCGCGAAGGAGGGCGGGGCGCCGCCGGCGGCCTGCGTGTACCGGTGCAGGAGCCCGTCGGCCATGTCCCGCATCCGGGTCGCCGCGCGCCGGACGGTCTCGAGGTACTCGCCGCGCGGTTCGCCCAGGGCGCCGAGCGCGGGGTCGGCGAGCAGTTCGCAGAAGGTGAGCACGGTGGCCAGCGGGGTGCGCAGCTCGTGCGAGGTGCGGGCGGCGAACTCGGCCCGCTCCCGGGCCAGTTCCCCGAGCCGGTCGATGTGCCGGTGCAGCTCGGCCTCGTACCGGCGCTGCTCGGTGACGTCCTCGACGAGCCACAGGACGCCGAGGCGCCGCCCGTCCGCGTCGATGGGCTGCCGGCTGCGGCGCAGCGTCCGGCCGTCGCGCAGCCGGATCTCGGCCCTGCGGACGAACTCGCTGCGCGCCCCCCGGACCGACGGCAGGCCGTCCGGCAGCAGCCGGGCCACGGCGTCGGCGACGGCCTCGGCGTCCGCGCCCGTCGAGGTGTCCACGCCGCGCAGCCCGAACACCTCCACGAACTGCGGGTTGGCCGCGACGATCCGCCCGTCGTCCCCGACGAGCAGCGCGCCCAGCGGCACGGCGCGCAGGACGGCCTCGCAGCAGGGGGCGTGCAGGCTCGGCGGCTCGGTTGCCACGCGGCGGGCTCAGCCGGCGAACTCGGTGACGAGCGGCCCGAGCGGTTCCGCGCCGGGCGCGGGGTCCAGGCCGAGCCGCTCCAGTTCGGCGTCGGCGAGGGCGTCGAGCGTGCGCGGGTCGGCGTTGCGCCAGCCCTCGGCGAGGCTGCCGGGGGTGGCGTCCGGCAGGGCGGCGGCGGTCGCGGCCACCTCGTCGAGGGGGCGCAGCAGGGCGCGCAGGGCGAGCAGCTCGCGCCCGTTGGCGGACCCCGCGAGCTCGCTGGCGGCGGCCGCCTGGCGCACCCAGCGCAGCCGGCGCGGCAGCCAGGCGGCCAGGACGGGCACGATGGGCAGCAGGAACAGGACGGCGGCGGCCACGGCGAACGTGGCGCGCAGCGTCACCGGGTCGATGGCGTCGACGAAGCCGACCACCGAACGCAGCGCGGCCCCGACGTCGTCCCCCACGACGGGCAGCCGGGCGGCGGGAGACCGAGAGGAGGCGACGCCCGTGTCGGGACCGGGCCGGCTGAGCAGCACGGCCAGCCGGTAGCCGACGACGGCGGCGACGGTCCACAGCGCGGTCCACGCCAGGGCGGCCGCGTCCCCGAGGAACTGACGGGTCCGACGACCCGGATCTTGGGCATACCACATGGTCCGATTGGAACGCCGGCTCGCCCGAACGCGGGGCAGCCGCGCCGGTGAGTACACCTGTTGTCGTACGGGAGGGGGCGGAGCGGGAGCGTGGGGGGCGGGGGCGCGCCCGTGCTGGTGTACGAGGTGGGCGGGGGTGTTCGGCTGGGGCGGGGTGTTCCCCGGGGGGTGGGGTGTTCGGCTGGGGCGGGGTGTTCCCCGGGGGGTGGGGTGTTCCCCCGGACCGGGCGAGGGGGGTCGTGCGGTGGTGCGTGTGCGCGTGCCTGGGCGCCGGGGCTGTAACGCGGTCGTCCGGGTTCCGCCTCGGGGGCCTGTGCGGGCGGGATGGGGCGCCAAGGGCGGTGGTGCGGAGGGGCGGGGTGCTCCCCCCAGGCCGGGTCGGACGAGGGGCCCTGTGGCGGCGGGGCGTGGGCGCGGGGGGTGTGGCGTCGTCGTCCAGGTCTCGCCCTGGGGGCTTGTGCGGGCGGGCGTCGAGGCTGTGGAGGCGCTCCGTACGAGGTCGGTGGAGGCGTTCGCCCCGGCCGGGTGGGAGGCGCAGCGGGGCGGTCTCCGGGATCGGAGGGGGGCGCTTGTGCGGCGGCGCGTGTGCTTGCGCGGGCGCCGGGCCATGACGCGGCCGTCCGCGGTCTCGTCCCGGCCCCGGGGGCGGATGTCCGGCTCACGCGGGCGGGCGTCGGGGCTCACGCAGGTGGGTGTCCGGCTCACGCGGGCGGGTGCCCGGGGGCTTACGCGGGCGGGTGTCCGGGCTACGCGGGTGGGCGTCGAGGTCGTGGCCTCGTCACGGCCGGTGCGGCCGTGACGACGGCCACGACCGCACGGGCCGCAACGCTGGTGCGGCCGGTGCGCGATCCCGGTGATGATGGAGGGGTTATGTACGACCGGCCCGCCGCTGTCACGGCGCTCAGCCAGGCGGTGGCCGCGGGCCGCCGCCTCGCTCGGCGTTGCACGCGCGAACCCCGCGCCCTGGACGTCCTCACCGCCCTGGCCTGCCTCGCGCTGATGGCCCTGGACGTGCCGGGCCTGGCCGCCGCCGACAACTCGCTGAGCGGGGTCACGGCCGCGCTGGTCCTCACGGCGGGCGCGGCGACACTGCTGCTCCGGCGGCTCGTGCCCTGGGTGCCGTACCTGGTCGCACTGATGCTGCTCGGGTGGCTGCACGAGCTGACGCTGGCGCAGTTCGCCCTGTACTCGCTGGCGCGCTACCGGGGCCGGGTCGCCGCCGCGACAGGCGTGATCGGCTACATCTCCTTCGCGTACGTGATGTTCAACCTGCCGGGCTGGCCGGTGCACAGGGGGGACACGCTCGCCGAGTTCCTCAGCCTGGTCGTGCCGATCGGGGCGCTCGCGGCGGGGGTGGGCGTGGCCGCCAACCGGCAGGACCTCGTCCGGGCGCTCCAGGCCCAGCGGGCCGAGACGGAGACGCTGCACGCGGTGCAGCGGGAGCGGGACCGCATCGCGCGCGACGTGCACGACTTCGTCGGCCGCGAGCTGACGCTGCTCAGTGTCCGCTCGCAGGTGCTGGCGCGGCGCGCGGCGGGCAGCCCGCACGAGGAGGGTTTCGAGGAGCTGTCGGAGACGGCGCGCTCCGCGCACCGGCTGCTGAACGAGATCATCATCCAGCGCGACGTGGCGGGCCGCCCCACCCCCGGCCTGGAGGCCCTCCCCGACCTGGCCGAGAGCAGCCGCCGCGCGGGCAGCCCGGTCGACCTCGCCGTCGACGCCGCCGCGTACCGGCTCTCGCCACTGCGGCAGGCGGCGGTGCACCGGGTGGTCCAGGAGTGCCTCACGAACGCGGCGAAGCACGCGCCCGGGGCGGTGGTGGAGGTACGGGTGACGGTCCGCGAGGGCCGCCTCCGGGTGAGCGTCCGCAACGCGCTGCCCGCCGGGACGCCGGGAGACCCGGAGGAGCAGCGGCCCGGTGGCACAGTGGGGGAGCGACGGCCCGCCGCCACCGGGGAGACCGCCGACCACCCCGCAGCCACCCCGCCACCCGTGTCCGCGGGGACCGGCACCGCGGGGATGGGGGAGCGGGTGTGGACACTCGGCGGCACGTTCTCCGCCGGCCCGCGAGCAGGCCACTACGAGGTAACAGCCGACCTGCCGGCGGCCGAGCAGCCCTGAGACACGGGGGCCGGGTCGGGGGGGGCGACCTGGTCGCCGGGGCCGCGGGACGGCCGGTGGAGGGAGGCCGGGGCGTTCAGCGGAGGGCTTTGGCGAGCTTGAGGACGGTGGGCACGACCGCGACGTGGTCGGCTGGGCCGCACGGTCGGGCTGGTGGGGAGGCCGAGGACGTTCGGCGAAAGGCTACGGAGGCTCGGGGCGGGGGGGGCACGAGCGCGGCCTGGTCGCCGGGGCCGCACGGGCGGGTGGGTGGGAAAGCCCGGAGGGCGCTGGGTGGAGGGCTTCGGGGGCCCGGGGAAAGGTGGGCGTGGTCGTCGCCTGGTCGCCGGGGCCGCACGGGCGGGTGGGTGGGAAGGCCCGGAGGGCGCCCGGCGAAAGGCTTCGGAGGGCCCGGGGAGGGTGGCCATGGCCGCGGCCTGGTCGGCGGGGCCGCACGGGTGGGTGGGTGGGAGAGGCTTGTGCGGAGCCAAGCAGCCACAGGGCAAGGGGGCCGCACCCCCCCAGGCCCCCGAACCGCCCCCGCCCAAGAAACCGAGGCCCGGGGCAAGGCCCCGCTCCCCCGCCCGGCCCGAGGGCTACGCCGCGGACATCACCCGCTCCAACCCCTCGAAGTCCTCCACACACTTCCCGCACCCCAGCGCCACACTGTCCAGCGGATCCTCGGCCACGAAGACGGGGATCCCCGTCGCGGACGCCAGCCGCAGGTCGAGGCCGGGCAGCAGCGCCCCGCCCCCGGTGAGCACGATGCCGTGCTCCATGACGTCCCCGGACAGCTCGGGCGGGCACTCCTCCAGCGTGGCCCGCACCGCGGCGATGACGGCCTCGACGGGCTCGTCGAGCGCGGCCCGCACCTCCCGCACGGTGAGCTCCACCGTCTTGGGCAGGCCGCGCACCTTCTCCCGGCCCCGCACCGCGAACGTGCGCGCCTCGAAGGCGTCCTCACCGGGCACCGGCCACGCCGAGCCGATGGCGACCTTGACGTCCTCGGCGGTGCGCTCGCCGATGAGGAGGGCGTGCTCCTTGCGGACGTAGTCGGTGATCGCGGTGTCGAGCCGGTCGCCGCCCACCCGCAGGGACTGGGCCGTGACGATGCCGCCGAGGGAGATCACGGCGACCTCCGTGGTGCCGCCGCCGATGTCGACGACCATGGAGCCCCGCGGCTCGGCGACGGGCAGCCCCGCGCCGATCGCCGCGGCCATCGGCTCCTCCACGAGGTGCACGACCCGCGCCCCGGCCCGCTGCGAGGCGTGCACGATGGCGCGCCGCTCGACGGGCGTGACCCCGCTGGGCACGCACACCACCATGCGGATACGCGGCCGGCGGCCCGGCACGGCCTTGCGCACGAAGTGCCGGATCATCTCCTCGGCCGCCTCGTAGTCGCTGATCACCCCGTCCTTGAGGGGGCGGATCGCGGTGATGGAGCCGGGGGTGCGGCCGATGGTCTCCTTGGCCTCCGTGCCGACGGCGAGCGCACCGCGGGCGCCCTCCTTGACGGCGACCACGGACGGTTCGTTGAGCACAATGCCCTGACCGCGGACGTACAGAAGCGTGTTGGCGGTACCGAGGTCGATCCCTATGTCCATGATCGCCAAGTTTGCCGGTCCCGCCCGGACGACGGAGGGACCAAGGTCCTGAAACGGACAGGTACAAAGTCCCGAAGGGCGGGAAACGGCCCGTCCGGCGCCTGGGGACGAGGCGCGAAGTGCCAGACGAAGGGGGAAAGGGGCGAAGCCCCCTATACGGCCCCACCCCTCGGGCGCCCACGCCGGAACCCGCCTCCGTAGACTGGCGTACGTGAGCCACCTCCCTCCGAACGACAACCCGCACGACGACGAGAGCGGCGCGGCCGACTCCTCCGTCCGGCCCGACGAGTTCGACGAAATCGTCGCGGCCGAGACCGACCGCGACCCGGACCTCGCCGTGATCGAGGCGGGCAGCCGTACCCTGCGCACCCAGGCGGGCCCGCCGCAGGCCGACGTACCGGCCCGCCCCGCCGACCCGGAGGTGGACCGGGCGCTGCGCGAGGCCGAGGCGGAGCTCATGGCCCGCTGGCCCGAGACCAGGCTCGACCCGACCCTGAGCCGCATCGCCGCGCTGATGGACGTCCTGGGCGACCCGCAGCACGCGTACCCGTCGATCCACATCACGGGCACCAACGGCAAGACGTCCACGGCCCGCATGGTCGAGGCCCTCCTCGGCGCCTTCGAGCTGCGCACCGGGCGGTACACGTCCCCGCACGTGCAGTCGATCACCGAGCGCATCAGCCTGGACGGCGCCCCGATCGCCGCCGAGCGCTTCGTGGAGGTGTACCAGGAGATCAAGCCGTACGTGGAGCTGATCGACGCCAAGGAGGAGCACCGGCTCTCCTTCTTCGAGGTGCTCACCGGCATGGCGTACGCGACCTTCGCGGACGCCCCGGTCGACGTCGCCGTCGTCGAGGTCGGCATGGGCGGCACCTGGGACGCCACGAACGTCATCGACGGCACGGTCTCCGTCGTCACCCCCATCGACCTGGACCACACCGACCGGCTCGGCACCACGCACGCGGAGATCGCCACCGAGAAGTCCGGTGTCATCAAGCCGGACGCGACGGTCATCCTGTCCCAGCAGCCGGTCGAGGCCGCGCAGGTGCTCCTGAAGAAGGCCGTCGACGTCGACGCCACCGTCGCCCGCGAGGGCCTTGAGTTCGGCGTCGTGGGCCGCCAGGTCGCCGTCGGCGGCCAGCTGCTGACGCTGCGCGGGCTCGGCGGGGAGTACGAGGAGGTGTTCCTGCCGCTGCACGGCGAGCACCAGGCGCACAACGCGGCGGTGGCGCTCGCCGCCGTCGAGGCGTTCTTCGGCGTCGGCGCGCAGCACACGGAGCCGCTGGACATCGAGACCGTCCGCAAGGCCTTCGCCACGGTCTCCTCGCCGGGCCGCCTGGAGGTCGTACGCCGCTCGCCGACGGTCGTCCTCGACGCCGCGCACAACCCCGCGGGGGCCCGCGTCGCCGCCGCCGCGATCAGCGAGGTCTTCGACTTCAGCCGGCTGATCGGCGTGCTCGGCGTGAGCGACGGCAAGAACGCGCGCGGGATGCTGGAGGCCTTCGAGCCGATCCTCGCCGAGGTCGTCGTCACGCAGAACTCCAGCGACCGGGCGCTCGGCGCGGACGAGCTCGCGGCCATCGCCGTCGAGGTCTTCGGCGACGACCGCGTCCAGGTCGAGCCGCGCATGGACGACGCCCTGGAGGCCGCGATCACCCTCGCGGAGGAGGAGGGCGAGTTCGCGGGCGGCGGCGTCCTGGTCACCGGCTCCGTCATCACCGTCGGCGAGGCCCGACTGCTCCTGGGGAAGGGCTGACCGCTGTGCGTACGCTCTGCTCGTCCACCCTGATCGGCGAGTTCCTCGTCATCGGCTTCGCCGGTCTGGTCGCCATGAAGGACCCGGACCTGGAGGTGGGCACCGTCTGGACGGTGTGCGGCGTCGCCATGGCGCTGTCCCTCCTGCTGTGCGGCATGGTCACCCGGCCCGGCGGCGTCCAGCTCGGCTGGGCCCTGCAGATCGCGCTGATCGCGAGCGGGTTCGTGGTGCCGATGATGTTCCTCATGGGCGCGATGTTCGCCGCCCTGTGGTGGGCGTCGGTGCACTTCGGGCGGAAGGTCGACGAGGCGAAGGCGCGCTTCGCCGCGCAGGCGGAGGCCTCCGAGGGCTGAGCCGCCCCCGGGCCCGGTGCCCGTTGCCGCGCTGCGCGCTCGTCCTCAAGCGCCGGACGGGCTGGAATCCGCTCGTCTCCACCGGCGGTAGGCCTGCACGTGTCCCGGTCGTCGGGTGTGCCGCGCGCTGCGCGCTCGTCGTGCCGCGCCGGACGGGCCGGAAGCCGCTCGCGGCTCCCGTCGACGGGACGCCGGGCCGCCGGGCAGCGTCGGCTCCAGGGTCTTACCCGATGGCCACCCTGCGTAGTGGTCCCGGTATCGTGCGGACCCATCCCATGTGATCGCGAAGACACCGCTTGGAGCCGCACACCATGAGCCAGCGCACGCTCGTCCTTCTCAAGCCCGACACGGTCCGCCGTGGTCTGATCGGCGAGGTCATCGGCCGTATCGAGCGCAAGGCGGGCTGGACCATCACCGCGCTCGAGCTGCGCAGCCTGGACCAGGAGACGCTGGAGTCGCACTACGGCGAGCACAAGGGCAAGCCCTTCTACGAGCCGCTGGTGGCGTTCATGTCCTCCGGGCCCGTCGTCGCCCTCGTCGTCGAGGGCGAGCGCGTGATCGAGGGCATGCGGCAGCTCGCCGGTCCGACCGACCCGATCGCCGCCGCCCCCGGTTCCATCCGCGGCGACTTCGGCACCGTCGTCCGCGAGAACCTCGTGCACGCCTCCGACTCCGAGGAGTCCGCCGCGCGCGAGCTGAAGATCTTCTTCCCGGGGCTCGCCTGACCCCCGACGCGGTTCTGCCGGTTCCCCCCGACGCCCGCTGCCTGACACGCCGTCAGCCGCACGCGTCGGGAAAGGGCGCCGGCGACCTCCCCGCTGACCAGGGACGGCCGAAGGAATTCGGCCGTCCTTTTGTCATATGCGCCCCATTCGGGGGAACCCCCGCCACGGATGGCACGTCTCCAAGAGCGGGGCGGCCCATCATCTGCTGACAATGGCGGAGACCCTCGCGCCGTGCGCGTGCGGGCGAGACTACGATGGAAGCCTCCACGCCACACAGCACCCACCTCGCCTACCTAACAAGCCATCACACGCTCCACTAGGGAAGGCCAGACGCATCCTCATGGGGAACAACATGTCGTTCATCGGCCGTGACATGGCTGTCGACCTCGGGACCGCCAACACGCTGGTGTACGTCAGGGGTCGGGGGATCGTACTCAACGAGCCGTCCGTCGTCGCGATCAACACCAACACCGGCGGCATCCTCGCGGTCGGGGCCGAAGCGAAGAAGATGATCGGGCGCACGCCGGGCAACATCGTCGCGGTGCGCCCGCTGAAGGACGGCGTCATCGCCGACTTCGAGATCACCGAGCGGATGCTCCGCTACTTCATCCTGAAGATCCACAAGCGTCGGTACCTGGCCCGCCCGCGTGTCGTCGTCTGTGTGCCCTCCGGTATCACCGGGGTCGAGCGCCGCGCCGTCATCGAGGCCTCCTCGCAGGCCGGTGCCCGCCAGGTGCACATCATCGAGGAGCCCATGGCCGCGGCCATCGGCTCCGGCCTGCCCGTCCACGAGGCCACGGGCAACATGGTGGTGGACATCGGCGGCGGCACCACCGAGGTCGCCGTCATCTCCCTCGGCGGAATCGTCACGGCACAGTCCATCCGCGTCGCGGGCGACGAGCTGGACAACGCGATCATCCAGCACATCAAGAAGGAGTACTCCCTCCTCCTCGGTGAGCGCACGGCGGAGCAGATCAAGATCACCATCGGCTCCGCGTACGACATGGACGCCGACGAGCACACCGAGATCCGCGGCCGGGACCTGGTCTCCGGCCTGCCCAAGACCGTGGTCATCTCCGCGGCCGAGGTCCGCAAGGCCATCGAGGAGCCGGTCAACGCCATCGTCGACGCGGTCAAGACCACGCTCGACAAGTGCCCGCCGGAGCTCTCCGGCGACGTCATGGACCGCGGCATCGTCCTGACCGGCGGCGGCGCGCTCCTGCGCGGCCTGGACGAGCGGCTGCGCCGCGAGACCGGCATGCCGATCCACATCGCCGAGGACCCGCTGGACAGCGTGGCGCTCGGCTCGGGCAAGTGCGTCGAGGAGTTCGAGGCGCTCCAGCAGGTGCTGGACGCCCAGCCGCGCAGATGACCTGACGTGAAAGGATCCGCCGTACGAGTGCCTGCCGCCTCGTACGGCGGATCGTTGATATAGAGACACCATCCACCGGAACCGCCGCCCGCACCCCGCGCCGCGTACGCCGTACCCGACGCGCCGCCCGGGCGACCCCGGTGACCCCCCGCACCACCCGGAACACCCCGCACCACCCCGAACACCGCGCACCACCCGGAACACCCGCACCACCCGGAACACTCGCAGCACCGAGAAACACCGCTTCACTGATACACACCCCGCACCACCACTCACTGATATCCACACCGAACCACCACCGGAAACGCCCGCACCACTGGAAACCCCGGCACTACCGGAAGCCCCGCACCACCGAGAACCCCCGAAACACCGCACGACTCGCACCACCCCGCGCAACACCGAGAAACGTCGAGACCCCGACAATTCCGCGCGCTCTCGCCCGCGCGCGGTTTCATAGATTTCCGCTCAGTAGATTTCCGTAGATTCCGACTTGAGGAAGGCACGGCCGCCGCACGTGAGGGACACACGAGAGAGCCGGCTGCTCCTGGTGCTGCTGATCGCCATCGCGTTCGCACTGATCACGGTGGACATCCGCGGCGGTGAGGACTCACCGGTCGACGGTGCCCGACGGGCCGCCGCCACGGTCTTCGGCCCGGTCGAGGACGGCATGGCCGGTGCCGTGGACCCGATCGGCAACGCCATCGGCGCGGTCCGCGACTCCGGCGACCGCCACGACCGCATCGCGCAGCTCGAACGGGAGAACGCCGCGCTGAAGGCCAAGCTCGGCAGCGACGACCGCAACCGCAGCCGGGTCAAGCAGCTCGACGCCCTGCTGAAGAAGGCGGGCGCCGGCCAGTACGGCATCAAGGGCGCCGAGGTCATCGGCATAGGAGCCGCCCAGGGCTTCTCCTGGACCGTCACCATCGACGCCGGGGCCAACGACGGCATCAGGCGCGACATGACGGTCCTCAACGGCGACGGCCTGGTCGGCCGCGTCACCACCGTCGGCCCGTCCACCGCGACCGTGCTGCTCGCCAACGACCCCGACTTCACCGTCGGCACCCGTATGGAGAAGACCGACGAGCTCGGCTTCGCCTCCGGCCAGGGCGACCGCCCGCTGCGCGTCCAGATGCTCAACGGCAAGGCCAAGGTCAAGAAGGGCGACCGGCTGGTGACCTTCGGCTCGCAGGCCGACAGGCCGTTCGTGCCGGGTGTCCCGGTCGGCGAGGTCGTCCGCATCGACCCCTCCCGCGGCGACCTGACCCGCAACGTGTACGTCCGGCCGTACGCGGGATTCACCCGGCTCGACGTCGTCGGCGTCGTCGTGGAGGCCCCCCGCAAGGACCCGCGCGACACCGTCCTGCCGCCCGAGCCCAAGAAGCCCAAGCCCGCCCCGACCGTGACGGTCACCGCCACGCCCTCCGGACAGGCCCCGGCCGACGGAGCCGACGGCACCGAGCAGAACGAGCAGTAGGAGCACTGACACCATGCGCTTCAACCGGATCCTGCTCTCCAGCGCCCTGGTCGTGGTCGCCCTCGTCGTCCAGGTCAGCGTCCTGGCGCGGCTCCAGCTGCCGGGCGCCGTCCCCGACCTGGTGCTGCTCACCGTGCTCGGCCTCGCCCTCGTCTACGGCCACGTGGGCGGCGCCCTGATCGGCTTCGGCGCGGGCCTGCTCACCGACCTGGCGCCGCCCGCCGACCACGCCGCCGGGCGCTACGCCCTCGTGCTGTGCGTCATCGGCTACCTCGCGGGCCTCGCCAAGCCCGAGACCGGCCGCCTCCGCTCCGCCAGCGGCCCGCTCGTCGTCGTGGTCGGCGCCGCCATCGGCTCCACGCTGCTGTACGCGGGCGTGGGCGCCCTCGTCGGCGACGGCGCGGCCCGGCACGTGGGCCTGGGCGGGCTGCTCTTCACGGCCGCGCTGTACGACCTGCTGCTGGCGCCGTTCACCATCCCGCTGATCATCACGATCGCCCGCCGCGCCGAGAACGACCCGCTCGGCGAGAGCCCCGCCAACACCAAGGCCGCCGACGTCTCCAACGGCTTCCTGGCCTCCGGCACCGGCCTGCGCATCGGCGGCCAGCGCGGCAGCGGGCTGCGGATGAAGGCGGTCAAGGCCCGCGCGGCCCGCGCCGGACGCATCAAGGGGGTCAAGCGACTGTGAGCGCACCGCAGTCGACGCACGTCACCAGGGGAGGAGCGAAGCAGTGACCAACATTCCGGAGACGGGCCGCACGCCGCGCGTGCAGATCCGCCTCGTCGTCATCCAGATCCTCGTCGTCTCGCTGCTCCTCACCCTCGGCGGCCGCCTCTGGTACCTCCAGGTCCGCAACGGCGCCGAGTACGCCGAAGAGGCCTCCGGCAACCACGTCCAGCAGGTCGTCCAGCCCGCCGTGCGCGGCGAGATCCTCGACGCCCGCGGCGTCCCCCTCGCCGACAACCAGACCCGCCTCGTGGTCTCCGCCTCGCGCACCGAGCTGATGAAGATGAAGGACGACGGCAAGGCGGTCCTCGCCAAGCTCGCCGGCGTCCTCGGCATGAGCGTCAAGGACGTCGCCGACAAGGTCCGCCTCTGCGACTCCAAGACCCCCCAGCCCTGCTGGAACGGCTCCCCGTACCAGCCCATCCCGATCACCGACGAGGCCACGCCCAAGCAGGCCCTCCAGATCCGCGAGCGCTCCGAGGACTTCCCCGGCATCACCGCCGAGCCCACCGCCGTCCGCCGCTACGCCGCGCCCGGCAAGGCCAACACCGCGCAGGTCCTCGGCTACCTCTCGCCCGTCACCGACGAGGAGATCGAGAAGGCCAAGGACACCGACTCGCCGTTCCTCCGCTCCGACCAGGTCGGCCGCTCCGGCCTGGAGCGCACGTACGACAAGCAGCTCCGCGGCAAGGCCGGCGTCACCCGCTACGAGGTCGACAACCTCGGCCGCGTCATGGGCAAGGCCAAGTCGGACAAGGCCGAGCCCGGCTCGAACGTCGTCACCAGCATCGACGCCCGCGTCCAGGCCGCGGCCGAGTACTGGCTGAACGACGCGATGAAGAAGGCGCGCCAGGAGTTCGACAGGAACACCGGGGAGAACTACAAGGCCGACGCGGGCGCCGTCGTCGTCATGGAGAACAAGACCGGCCGCGTCATCGCCATGGCCTCCAACCCGACGTACGACCCGAACGCCTGGGTCGGCGGCATCTCCGGCAAGGACTACGCCAAGCTCACCGGCAAGAAGTCCAACTACCCGCTGCTGAACCGCGCCATCCAGGGCCAGGCCGCCCCCGGCTCCATCTTCAAGGTCATCCCGACCACGGCCGCGGTCAACGCGGGCTACGAGTTCCACGGCAGCTACCCCTGCCCCAGCTCGTACTCGATCGGCGGCCAGGTCTTCAAGAACTTCGAGTCCCAGGGCCACGGCAACATCACCCTCGGCCAGGCCCTGGAGGTCTCCTGCGACACCGTCTACTACAAGCTCTCGCACGACGAGTGGCGCAAGGACGGCGGCAACAAGCCCAAGAAGGACCCCAAGGACTGGTTCTACCGCACCGCCCACCAGTTCGGCCTCGGCAAGGAGACCGGCATCGACCTGCCCAACGAGGTCACCGGCCGCGTCCCCGACCGCCAGTGGAAGAAGGACTACTGGAAGGCCAACAAGGACGCCTGGTGCAAGCAGGGCAAGAAGGGCGGCGACTACGCCGAGCGCATCGCGTACGAGAACTGCCTCGAAGGCATGAAGATGCGCGCCGGTGACTCCGTCAACTACTCCATCGGACAGGGCGACACCCTCGTCACGCCGATACAGATGGCCACGATCTACTCCGCCATCGCCAACGGCGGCACCCTCTACAACCCCACCGTCGGCAAGGCGATCATCAGCCCCGACGGCAAGCGGATCGAGGAGATCAAGCCCAGGGCGCACGGCAGGCTGCCCATGGACGCGGCGCTGCGCAAGGACATAGACGGTGCCCTGGCCGACGTCGCCACCAAGGGCACCGCCGCCTGGCGGTTCGGCGGCTGGCCGCAGGACAAGATCCCGATGCACGCCAAGACCGGCACCGCCGAGGTCTACGGCAAGCAGACGACGTCGTGGTTCGCGACGTACACCAAGGACTACTCGATCGTGATGACGATCTCCCAGGGCGGTACGGGCTCCGGCGCCTCCGGGCCCGCCGTGCGCCAGATCTACAACGCCATGTACGGCCTGGACGACGAGGGCAACCAGGACCTCAAGAAGGCCCTGCTGCCCGCGCCGCAGAAGTCCCTGCCGAAGATCCAGCCCGACGGCTCCATCAACGCCCCGAAGGTCAAGCCGTTCAAGCCCGCCGAGCCCAAGTCGCCCGAGGAGCTCCAGAACCCCGGGGACCGGCAACAGCAACAGGGCGACCCACCGCAGGACCAGCAGGACCAGCAACAGGACGACCAGCAGGAACTCGCGGGCGCGCCCGCGGGCTGGAGGCGCGACTAGTGGCCGGCACCAGCGGTTTCTCCGTCTCGGGGTACGGCCCCGAGCGCTCCACCCTGTCCCGCCTGTTCGCCCGCGACTCGGTGCTGCGCAGGCTGGACTGGTGGATACTCCTCGCCGCGCTCGCCCTCTCCGTGATCGGCTCGGCGCTCGTCTACTCGGCCACCCGCAACCGCACCGAACTGGTCGGCGACGACCCGTACGCCTTCCTGATCAAGCACGTCATCAACATCGGCATCGGCCTCGCGCTGATGGCGGGCACGATCTGGCTCGGCCACACCATGCTGCGCACCGCCGTGCCGATCCTCTACGGCATCTCGGTCTTCCTGATCCTGCTGGTGCTGACCCCGCTCGGCGCGACCATCAACGGCGCCCACGCGTGGATCGTCATCGGGGGCCAGTCGCTCCAGCCCGCCGAGTTCTGCAAGATCACCATCATCCTGGGCATGGCGATGCTGCTCGCGGCGCGCGTCGACGCCGGTGACCGGGAGCACCCCGACCACCGCACCGTCGTGCAGGCCCTCGGCCTCGCCGCCGTCCCCGTCGCGATCATCATGCTCATGCCCGACCTGGGCTCGGTCATGGTGATAGTGGTGATCGTCCTCGGCGTCCTGCTCGCCTCCGGCGCCTCCAACCGCTGGGTCTTCGGCCTGCTCGGCGCGGGCGCGCTCGGCGGCGTCGCCATATGGCAGCTGGGCGTCCTCGACGACTACCAGATCGCGCGCTTCGCGGCCTTCGCCAACCCCGCGCTCGACCCGGCGGGCGTCGGCTACAACACCAACCAGGCCCGCATCGCCATCGGCTCCGGCGGCCTCACCGGCACCGGCCTCACCAACGGCTCGCAGACCACCGGCCAGTTCGTCCCCGAGCAGCAGACCGACTTCGTCTTCACCGTCGCGGGCGAGGAGCTCGGCTTCGTCGGCGCGGGCGCGATCCTGTTCCTGCTCGGCGTGGTGCTGTGGCGGGCCTGCCGCATCGCCCGCGAGACGACCGAGCTGTACGGCACGATCGTCGCCGCCGGGATCATCGCCTGGTTCGCCTTCCAGTCCTTCGAGAACATCGGCATGACCCTCGGCATCATGCCCGTGGCGGGCCTCCCGCTGCCGTTCGTCTCCTACGGCGGAACGTCCATGTTCGCCGTCTGGGTGGCCGTCGGACTCCTCCAGTCCATCAAGGTGCAGCGCCCGCTGTCGGCGTGACCCTCCCTCCGGGGCGCTCCGGCGCCCCGGAAGGAGGTGCGTTCCCCGCCGCAAGAGCCACAGGTCCGGCCCGACCCGTTTAGCGCCCCGGATCCTGCCCAGGTTCACTTCATGGCGGACACGAAGCGCGACGCGGACACCCGGCACGGATCCGGCACGGGCAGCGACCCGGAGACCGAACAGGAGATCGAGCGGAAGTACGACGCGGCGGCCGACGGGGCGCTGCCCGACCTCGGCGGCGTCACCGGCGTCGCCGACGTCGCCGCCCAGGGCGTCACCGACCTGGACGCGGTGTACTACGACACCCCCGACGAGCGCCTGGCCGCGGCCTCGGTCACCCTGCGCCGCCGCACCGGCGGCGGCGACGAGGGCTGGCACCTGAAACTGCCCGTCCCCGCCGCCGAGGACACCCGCCAGGAGGTGCGGGCGCCCCTGTCGGACGACGTGCCCGACGCCCTGCGCGCCCTCGTCCGCGCCCACGTGCGCGACGCCCCGCTCACCCCCCTCGTACGCCTGCGCACCGCCCGCGACGTCCGCCGCCTCCTCGGCGCGGACGGCGACCCGCTCGCCGACGTCAGCGTCGACAGCGTCCTCGCCGAGCGCCTCGGCGGCAGCGGCGGCACCGCGGCCTGGACCGAGATCGAGGTCGAGCTGGCCGACGGCCGCGACCCGGCGTTCCTGGACCGGGTGGAGAAGAAGCTGCGCAAGGCGGGCGTACGGCGGTCGCAGGCGCCGTCGAAACTGGCCCGGGCGCTGGCGGAGGCGGCCGCCGCCACCGGCCGCGCGACGCGGGACGGGCAGGACCCGGCGTCCCCGGGCGGACCCGGCGGCCGCCGCGAGCCGGACGGCACCGCCGGGGCCCACGTCCTGGCCTACCTCCGCCACCAGCGCGACGCCCTGCTGGCGTGGGACCCCGCCGTCCGCCAGGAGCTGCCCGACTCCGTCCACAAGATGCGCGTGGCCACCCGGCGCCTGCGCAGCACTTTCAAGGCGTACCGCAAGGTCCTCGACCGGGCGCTCACCGACCCCGTGGGCGAGGAGCTGAAGTGGCTGGCCGCCGAGCTGGGGGTGGACCGCGACCACGAGGTCCTCACCGAGCGCCTCACCGCCGCCGTGGACGGCGTCCCGCGCACCCTCCTGCTCGGCCCGGTCCACGCCCGGCTGCGCGTCTGGGCGGTCGCGGGCGCCACCGAGGCCCGCCACCGCACCACCGCCGTCCTCGACAGCGACCGCTACCTGTCGCTGCTCGACCGCCTCGACGCCCTCCTGTCCGACCCCCCGCTGCGCAAGGCCGCCGCGGCCCCCGCCGCCACCGTCCTGCCCAAGGTCCTGCTCAAGGAGCACGCCCGGCTCACCACCCGCGTCGAGCACGCCCTCGCCCTGGCCCCCGGCGAGGAGCGGGACACGGCGCTGCACGAGGCCCGCAAGGCCGCCAAGCGCGCGCGGTACGCGGGCGAGGCCGCCGTGCCCGCCCTCGGCCGGCCCGCCCGGCGCTTCGCCAAGCGCGTGAAGGCCGTCCAGTCGCTCCTCGGCGGCCACCAGGACAGCGTCGTCGCCCGCGGGACCCTGCGCGAGCTGGCGGTCCAGGCCCACGCGGCGGGCGAGTCCGCGTACACCTGGGGCCTGCTGTACGGCCGCGAGGAGGCGGTCGCCGCGGCCCGCGAGCGGGAGCTGCCCGGGGCGTGGGAGCGGGCGGCGCGGCCGAAGGTGCGGGCGGCGCTCGGCGGCTGAGGGCCGGGGCGCCCTGCGGCGCGTGCCGAGGGGCGGCCCCGGCCACGTTAGGCTTGAGGGTCACCCCTGTCAGCTCACGAAGGTCCAGCGATGTCTGTCGAGTCGGTTTTCCCGCAGCTCGAAGCCCTGCTCCCGCATGTGCAGAAGCCGATCCAGTACGTAGGCGGCGAGCTCAACTCCACCGTCAAGCCGTGGGACGAGTGCGACGTCCGCTGGGCCCTCATGTACCCGGACGCGTACGAGGTCGGCCTGCCCAACCAGGGCGTCATGATCCTGTACGAGGTCCTGAACGAGCGCGAGGGCGTCCTCGCCGAGCGCACGTACAGCGTGTGGCCGGACCTCGAGGAGCTGATGCGCGAGCACGGCGTCCCGCAGTTCACCGTGGACAGCCACCGCCCGGTGAAGGCGTTCGACGTCTTCGGCCTGAGCTTCTCCACGGAGCTGGGCTACACCAACATGCTCACGGCCCTGGACCTCGCGGGCATCCCGCTGGAGTCCAAGGACCGCACCCTGGACGACCCGATCGTCCTCGCGGGCGGCCACGCGGCCTTCAACCCCGAGCCGATCGCGGACTTCATCGACGCGGCGATCATCGGCGACGGCGAGCAGGCCGTGCTCGACATGACGGAGATCATCCGGCGGTGGAAGGCCGAGGGCCGCCCCGGCGGCCGCGAGGAGGTCCTGCTCCGCCTCGCGAAGACCGGCAGCGTCTACATCCCGGCCTTCTACGACGTCGAGTACCTCCCCGACGGCCGCATCGGCCGCGTCGTGCCGAACCGCTCCGGCGTGCCGTGGCGGGTCAGCAAGCACACCGTCATGGACCTGGACGAGTGGCCGTACCCGAAGCAGCCGCTGGTCCCGCTCGCGGAGACCGTCCACGAGCGCATGTCCGTGGAGATCTTCCGCGGCTGCACGCGCGGCTGCCGCTTCTGCCAGGCCGGCATGATCACGCGCCCCGTGCGGGAGCGAAGCATCACCGGCATCGGCGAGATGGTGGAGAAGGGCTTGAAGGCCACCGGCTTCGAGGAGGTCGGCCTGCTGTCGCTCTCCTCCGCCGACCACACGGAGATCGGCGACATCGCCAAGGGCCTCGCGGACCGCTACGAGGACGACAAGATCGGCCTGTCGCTGCCCTCCACCCGCGTGGACGCCTTCAACGTCGACCTGGCCAACGAGCTGACCCGCAACGGCCGCCGCTCCGGCCTCACCTTCGCCCCCGAGGGCGGCAGCGAGCGCATGCGCAAGGTCATCAACAAGATGGTCTCGGAGGAGGACCTGATCCGCACGGTCGCCACCGCGTACGGCAACGGCTGGCGCCAGGTGAAGCTGTACTTCATGTGCGGCCTGCCGACCGAGACCGACGACGACGTCCTGCAGATCGCCGACATGGCGATGAACGTCATCCAGAAGGGCCGCGAGGTCTCCGGCTCCAACGACATCCGCTGCACGGTGTCCATCGGCGGCTTCGTGCCCAAGCCCCACACCCCCTTCCAGTGGGCCCCGCAGCTCTCCGCCGAGGAGACCGACGCCCGTCTGGCCAAGCTCCGCGACAAGATCCGCGGCGACAAGAAGTACGGCCGCTCCATCGGCTTCCGCTACCACGACGGCAAGCCCGGCATCGTCGAGGGCCTCCTCTCCCGCGGCGACCGCCGCGTCGGCGCCGTCATCCGCGCCGTCTACGAGGACGGCGGCCGCTTCGACGGCTGGCGCGAGCACTTCTCCTACGACCGCTGGATGGACTGCGCGGACAAGGCGCTGGCCCAGTTCGGCGTGGACGTCGACTGGTACACGACCCGCGAGCGCACCTACGAGGAGGTCCTGCCCTGGGACCACCTCGACTCGGGCCTCGACAAGGACTGGCTCTGGGAGGACTGGCAGGACGCCCTCGACGAGACCGAGGTCGACGACTGCCGCTGGACCCCGTGCTTCGACTGCGGCGTGTGCCCGGCCATGCAGACCGAGATCCAGGTCGGCCCGACGGGCAAGAAGCTGCTGCCCCTCACGGTGAAGAAGTCCCCCGCAACGGCCTGACCCCGCACCGCCCCGCGGCACCGCCGCAGGAACCGCCTGTGCCCCGCACCCGCTTCCCGGGTGCGGGGCACAGGCGGTCGCGGGCCTGTGGCCACTCCTCGGCCCCGCTGACGCGCCGACCGGCCACGCCGGTGGCCCCGGCCTCCCCGGTGCCGCTTCCGGTACGGCCCCCGTGTGTGGTCGACGCGTACGATCTCCCCTCGTCCGACGGGGTGGGTGACGGGATGTCGCCGTCTCTGGCGGTCGTGGAGAAGTACCAGTTCGGAAACGGGGGGAACGGGGCGTCGGTGACGGCGTCCCAGTCGGTATGGACCTGGAGAAGCGGCTCCCGGAGGAGCATGAGCCCGTGCGCGGGAGCGAGACCGTGCCGGAGCCCGCGGTGCGGGGTGACGGGTGTCTTGTGGTGGCGTTGCGGCTGCCGGTGCGCATCGTGGTTCTGGTGCTCGTGGTGCCGGTGCGGATCGTGTGGGACGCGCTCGTGGTGTGCGGGCGGTTCGTGTACGACCGGGCGCTGCGGCCCGTGGGGCGGGCGTTCGCCTGGGTGGGGCGGGGGATCGGGGCCGTCCTGAGGTTCCTCGGCAAGGCCGTCTTCGTCTGGCCGTGGGTGGGGCTGTGGCGGTACGTGCTCAAGCCGCTCGGCCTGGGGCTCCTCTGGCTGGGGCACCTGCTGCTGGTCGTACCCGCCGTGTGGGTGTACCGGTGGGTCCTCACGCCGCTCGGCCGCGGCCTCGCCTGGCTGGGGCGGGTGCTCGTCGTCGCCCCCGCGCGCTGGCTGTACGCGCGCGTGCTCACGCCCCTCGGCCACGGCATCGCCTGGCTCGCGCGGGGCATCGGGGCCGGTGCGGCGTGGGTGCTGCGCGGGGTCTGGTGGGTGCTGCGGGGCGTCGGGCTCGGCGTCTGGTGGGTCGTGCGCGGCGTGGGGATCGCCGTCGGGACCCTCTTGCGGTGGATCTTCGTGGTGCCCGTCGTCGCCCTGTGGCGCTGGGTCCTCGCCCCGGTCGGCCGGGGGATCGCCCTCGTCGCGCGGGAGATCGGGGACGCCCTCGGACACGCGTGGCGGATCGCCGGGCACGTCTCCCGGGCCGTGTGGGGCTTTTTCGTCCGGCTCTTCCGCTGGACCGTGGTGGAGCCGGTGCGCTGGGTGTACCGGACCCTGCTCACGCCGGTCGGGCACGCCGTGCGCGACGCGCTGTGGCGACCCGTCGCCCGGGGCGCCCGGGCCGTGGGCCGCGCCGGACGGCAGGCGCTCGACGCCGTACGCGAGAGCGCCCGGCAGGCCCGCGCCGACGTCCGGCGGCTGCTGTTCGGGGCGTCCCGCGAGCAGGAGGCCGTGACCAGGGGGACCGGGGCCCGGCGGGAACCCGCGAGCGGTGAAGCGCGTACCCTGGAGCGGAAGGTCCGGCGCGAGACGCCTCCGCCGACGCGGGGGTGATCCGGACCAGGACACCGGGCTGGCACCAGCCCGGATGTGCTCCCCGCCCCCTGCGGGGCAGCGTGACGGACCGCGTACACGAGGAGAAGTTCCCCTGGGCAAGCGACAGCCCGAAGGCCCGCCGCCCGCACCCGTGGCGCAGCGCATCCGTCTGCGCTACACCAAACGCGGCCGCCTCCGGTTCACCAGCCACCGTGACTTCCAGCGTGCCTTCGAGCGGGCGTTGCGCCGGGCCGAGGTGCCCATGGCGTACTCGGCCGGCTTCACCCCGCACCCGAAGGTGTCGTACGCCAATGCCGCACCCACCGGCACGGGCAGTGAGGCCGAGTATCTGGAGATCGCGCTCACCGAGCCCCGCGACCCGCAGGCACTGCGGGAGCTGCTCAACGAGTCGCTGCCCGACGGCCTGGACATCACCGACGCCGTCGAGGCCCGCACCTCCGGGCTCGCCGACCGGCTCACCGCCTCCGTGTGGGAGCTGCGCCTTGACGGCGTGGCGCTCGCCGATGCCGAGCGGGCCGCCGCCGCCTTCCGCGCCGCCGGGACCGTCGAGGTCCAGCGCCGCACGAAGAACGGGATGCGCACGTTCGACGCCCGCGCCGCCGTCGTGAGCCTGGACGCCCTCGGCCCGGAGGCGCTCGCCTCCGCCGCTGATAGGCCGACGGACAGGCCCTGTGCGATACTGCGGCTGGTTGTACGGCACGCGACACCCGCCGTCCGACCCGACGACGTCCTGTCCGGTCTCCGAGCTGTGGCCGACCTGGCGCCGCCGGTCCCCGCAGCGGTGACCAGGCTGGCGCAGGGGCTTTTCGATGACGAGACCGGCACGGTGACCGACCCGCTCGCGCCCGACCGCGAGGCAGCCACGGCCGCTCCGGCCGACCGGCACCCCCGTCCGGGGGAGGCCGCTCCGGCTGCCGCCGCGACGGCGCAGGTGCCGGAAGGTCCCGCGTAGGGCGCTCGCCGAGAACACCGCAGCGCCGCCCTTGTACTCGGGAGCCACCTGGGTCGGGCAGCGCACTGACCAGAAGACTTTCGCCAGGCCGTACGCCAGGAGCGTACGGAACCGGCGAGACAAGACACAGACAGCTCCCGTGCGGCGCCCACGCCCCCGGATGGCGGCCCCGCGACAGGTGCGGGCCGCGGGTACGTCCGGCACAGGCGCGGCGCCCGGGAGCGTGACGGGAGAACCGCCCGCATGCTTGAGCCGAACGACCCCACCGAGGGCTCGCAGAACAACAGCACCCCCAGCGACACGCTGCCGCCGCGCCGTCGGCGCCGCGCCGCGTCGCGCCCCGCGGGACCGCCCGCGGGCACCGCCACGGACACCGCCGCGGACACCGCGCCGGCCATACCGGCCGCCCCCGCCACCGTGGACCCCACCGCCGCCGCCGTGGACGCGGAGACCGAGGCGGACGAGGAGCTGGAGGCGGCCGACGCCGCTGCCGCCGCGCCGCTGACCGGCGAGGACGAGACCCCCGCCGAGGCCACCGAGGCCCCCGAGGCGGCGCCTGCCGGGCGTACGCGCCGGCGTGCCACGCGCCGTGCGTCGGCCCCGGCCGGAGCGCCGAAGACGGCCCAGGAGGCCGGGCAGGCCCCCGCCGAGGCCGCCGCGACCGCCGCCGCGCCGCTGACCACCGGCGAGGAGACGGCCGCCGAGGCCCCCGAGCCTGCTGAGACCACTGAGGCTGCTGAGGCCGCTGAGGCGGCGTCTGACGGGCGTACGCGTCGGCGTGCCACGCGTCGCGCGTCGGCCCCGGCCGGTGCGCCGAAGGCCACCCGGAAGGCCGAACCGGCCGAGTCGGTCGCGCAGGAGCCGGTCGCCGAGGAGCCCGCCGTGGAGGAGCCCGCCGCCGCTGCCGCCGAGGCGCAGCCGGAGGCCGAGTCCGCGGCCCCGCGCCGTACGCGCCGCCGTGCGGTGCGTGCCGCGTCCGCGCCCACCGGGCCCGCGACGGCCGGTGCCGAGGCCGCCGAGGCCGCGCCGGAGCCCGCCATGGAGGAGCCCGCCGCTGCCGCCGAGGCGCAGCCGGAGGCCG
>NZ_JASCXL010000053.1:0-65966 GCF_030010595.1 Streptomyces sp. CC224B
CCCCCCCCCCCCCCCCCCCCCCCCCCCCCCCCCCCCCCCCCCCCCCCCCCCCCCCCCCCCCCCCCCCCCCCGCCCGCGCGCCCCCCCCCCCCCCCCCCCCCCCCCCCCCCCCCCCCCCACCACTTTCGTGCGTCAGGGGGCCGTCGCCGCGAGCCGCCAGGGCCGCGTCCGGACCCTCATCGCCTGCGTCCCGCCCCGTCGCACCCGGCCCCCGCCTCCTCCCGGCCCGACGCCGGGCCCGGCAGCACCGGCGGCGCGGGCTTCGGCAGGCGTACGGGGACGCGCAGCCACGGGCCGCGCAGTTGGCGTGGGACGCGGCCGCCCAGCTTGCCGAGGGCGTGGCGGCTCCACAGGCGGCGCATGGCCTGGCCTGGCGCGCGGTCGTCGTCGGCGTGCCAGGCGAGCTCCCGCGGGGCCGGCCGTTGCACCGGCCGGAGCGCGGACAGCGGGGCGTAGTTCTCCACCACGAAGGTGCGACCGGGCAGCGGGCTCGACGGGGGCACCGGACGGCCCGTCAGGTCCAGGTGCTGGGCGCGCACGACGTCGAGGTCCGCCGCGTCCGCGAAGAGCCGGAACTGCGCTCCCGGCCGGGGGTTGAAGTCGAGGAGGTGGTAGGCGCCGGTCGCCGCGTCCTCGCGGAAGTCCAGGTCGAAGACGCCCCGGTAGCCGATCCGGGTCAGCAGCCTCGCCGCCGCTTCCTCGAGCGCCGGGTTGGGCGTCCACTCGCCGCGTACGGTGATCCCCGCCGAGCGCGGCCAGGCGCTCAGCTTCCTCCCCGTCCCGGCGGCGTGGAGGCGGCCGTCGCGGCCCACGTAGCCGTGGACGAACCAGTCGGCGCCGCCCTCCGCCGCCACGAACGCCTGGATCAGCAGCGGACAACCCGCCTCCGTACCGCGGGCGAACAGGGCCGCCGCCTCGTGCGGCGAGCGCACCAGGACCGTGCTGTGCAGCCCGGCGCCGCGCGGCAGGCACCAGGGGCGGCTCCACTTCGCCACGGCCGTGGGGCCGAGGCTGCGCGCGGCGTCGGCCGCCTGACCCGCCGACCGCGGCAGCTCCGTACGGGGATGCGGTACGCCCGCCGAGGCGCAGAGCCGCGCCAGGACCGCCTTGTCGGCCACGCTCTCGGCGGTGCCGTCCGCCATCTCGGGGAGCAGGTACGACCCGCTCAGCTCGCTCCGCAGGGTGTTCACGGCCAGGGCGCCCGCGTCGTCCAGGGGGATCAGGACGGCCGGGGCGCGCAGGTCCGCGGCCACGCGCCGCAGGACGGCGGCGACCTCCGTCAGGGGCGCGCCGGGGCGGGGCGGCCGGTGCAGTCGGTGCAGGTAGCGGGAGCGGGACACGGGGGCGTGGGCGTCGTCGGCCACCAGGTGCACCTCGACTCCGGCGCGGCCCAACGAACGTACCGCTCCCAGCGTTCCGTGGTGAAAGGAATTCCGGTCGGTCCGCAGCAGAACCGCGGGGACACGTGTGTCGAGACGCTGCACTTTCACCCTTACTCTTCGCTCGCCCAAATGGAGCGATCTCTCGGAACGGAGGGTTAGGAACTCGTTTGGCGCAATACACATGTATATATGACTGAGTGTCAGTCGCGGCAGGCGGAAACGAGGAGGTTTCATGACCCCATACAGTCGCCGACGCGCGAAGCACGCGGCGTTTGTCGCAGGGGGAATCATTATGGCGTCCGTGGTCACTTCGGGGCCGGGATACACGGTGGACAGAGGGCGGGAAAGCGCCGCCCGGCACCTCTCGCCGATGGGCCCCGTGGCCCGGGCCCCCGCCCAGCCGTCGCCCCCGGCCGCTCCCCCCGGCGCCGGCCCCGCCGCCTCCGGCGCCCCGGCGGCCCCTGAGGCCTCCGGCGCCCCGGGGACCCCGGCTGAACCTGCCGTCCCTGCCGCCCCTGCCATCCCCCCAGCCCCTCAAGTCCCGCACGCCCCAACGGACTCCGAGGCGTCCCCCGCCTGGCCCGCCTTCGGCGCCTACCTCGACTACGGCCCCCGCGGCGTCTCGCGCATGGCCGAGCTCAGCCGGTGGCTGGGCGGGGCGGAGCTGCGCGTGGGGCACACGTACCTGCCAGGGGACCGGTGGAGCAACATCGCCGGGGCGCCGCGCTTCCTGGAGAGCTGGGCCGAGTGGCGGCGCCAGCGGGACGACCGGCTGTTCGTGCTGAACGTGCCGATGCTGGAGCGCAACGAGGACGGTGTCGAGGACGCCGTCGTCCGCGCCGAACTGCGGCGCGGGGCCGCCGGGGAGTTCGACGAGCACTACCGGACCCTCGCGCGGCGCCTGGTCGGCCTCGGCGTGCCGGACACGGTGATCGTGCTGGGCTGGGAGATGAACGGCGTCACGTACACCCACCGGTGCGGGCCCGCGCCGAAGGCCTGGAAGACGTACTGGAGGCGCATCGTCACGGTGATGCGCGAGGTGCCGGGACAGAAATTCCGGTTCGACTTCACGCCGAGCCGGGGCCGGGACGCCATTCCGTGGACGCGGTGCTATCCGGGGGACGACGTCGTCGACATCATCGGGATGGACTCCTACGACCAGCCGGAAGGGATCTCGTTCGATGAGCAGGTGTCCGAACCCTACGGTCTCCAGTTCCATGCCGATTTCGCGGCGAAGCACGAGAAGCCCATCTCCTTTCCGGAGTGGGGACTTTTCCGTAACGGCGACAATCCCACGTACATGCGCCGCATGCTGGCGTGGATGGATGAGAAGAAACCCCTCTACAACACGCTCACGGACTACTGCCCGCACGGCGTGTGGCAGTGCGCGTCCAACCCGGAGTCGGCCGCGGTCTACCGCGCCCTGCTGACGGGCCGGGGCGAGGGGCCGGGGCCCCGGCCGGCCGAGCCGCCGCGGACCTCGCAGCCCTCGCAGCCCTCCAAGTGCGCGCCGCTCGAACTCGGCGACTGGGTCGAGTACTGGCTGGGCGGGAAGCTCTGCCTGCGGTTCGACTGGTGGCGGGAGGACGGCGGCGCCGGGGACGGGGCCCGCGGGGACAGGGCGGGCCGGTAGTCCGCCGCCCACCGCGCGTCGTGGTGGCGCGGGCTCAGCCCGTGGCCGCGTCACCACGACGCGCGCGCCGGGCGTCGAGCAGCCGCTTGGCGCCCCGGCGGGCGGCCGCCCCGGAGACGGCCGCGGCGAGCAGGGGCGCCGTGGTCGTCCGCGCGAGCAGGTAGCGGCGGTTGACGACCGGGTCGGGCCGCCAGTGCTGTTTGTAGGACTCGGTACCGCGCAGCAGGCTGAGCGCGCGCGGGTGGTCGCCCGCGGTGTGGTGCGTGCAGGCGTGCAGGAGCATCGTCGCCACGTCGGCCTTGCGTTCGCGCAGCCGCGGGTGGGCCCCGTACAGATAGCCCCCGGCGAGGCGGTCGGAGAGCAGGGTGAGGTCGGCCGCCACCACCTCGCCGTCCAGGCGGAACTCCGTGACGACGGCGTCGCCCGCGGCGACCATCGGCCGCACCGCGCGGGTCAGGTGCTCGCGGAACCGCGGCCGCAGGTGCTCGGATGTCACCTTGCGCCCCTGCCACTGGAGTTCGTGCAGGCGCAGCAGGGTGCGCAGCGCCTCCGGTACGTCGTCCGCGGGCACCACGCGGGTCTCCACGCCGAGCTTGGCCAGCTTGCGCAGCTTGGCGCGGACGCGCTGGGCGCGGGGCGTCGGCAGGCGCGCGAGCAGCTCCTCCATGGGGAGCGGGGGCAGTTCGAGGCACGGGGAGTCGTCCAGGACGCGGCGCGGCCCCGGCCAGCGCTCGTACACCCGGTCGAGGCAGGCGCCGGGGCGCACCTCCCGCAAGTCGAGCAGCGCGCCGCGGGCCAGCGCCGCGAGGCCGTCGACCAGGGCGTCGAGGATCAGCCCCGGTGTCGTGCCGGCCGCGTCGGCAGCCTCGTCGACGAGGACGTCGGTGAAGTCCGAGATGGCGCCGCCGAGCGGGACGAGCGCGGGCAGCGGGGCGTGGACCCGCATGAGGGGCGCCGCGGCCACCAGGGTGCCGCGGTCGTGGACGAGCAGCACCCGCAGCCGCCCGCGGGTGCCGTACGACTGCCACCAGGAGGAGAGCCAGGCGTGGCTCTGGAAGGGGGTCGCCGTGGGCGAGGCCCGGTGCAGCCGGGCCCAGGCGGGCCCCAGGAGGGCGAACTCGTCGTCCCGTACGCACAGGTCCACGGTGAGGCGGCGGGCGGACGGCGGCGGCCCGGTGGCCGGCCGGCGGGGGCCCGGCGGCGCCGGTTCGGCGCGGGGCCCGGCGGCCAGGTGCTCGCTCTCCGCCGTCATCGCGCGCCTCCCGGGAACCGCCGGGCGCACACGGCGACCGGCTCGTCGGCGGCGTCCCGGGGCGCCTTCGGGGCGGCTTCCCCGCCCGCCTCCGGGGCCGGGGCGGGCACGGCCGCCGCGGGGGCCCGCTCACCGCGCCGGGGGCGTACGAGGAGGACCAGGCCGCCCAGGAGGCCTCCTGCCGAGGTGCCGACGAGGGCGCTGACGGGGGCGGAGACCGACGAGGGCGCCGACGGGGGCAGGGCCCGGGAGAACGGCAGCAGCTTCACCTGGGTGCTCTTCTTGGTGTGGTTGGCGCTCACCGTCAGGGCGCGGGCCACCGCGTTGGCGGTGGTGGCGGCCTCGGCGGGACGGGCCGACGACGCCGTGACCGCGATCATGGGCGCGTCCGGCGAGGTGGCCACGCGCACGGACTCCCGCAGCCGGGCGGGCGACAGGCCGGCCTCGACCTGCGCGTCGCCCAGGACGGCCAACTGGGTCGCGACGCGCCCGTAGGCCTGCGCGAAGCCCAGGGCGGTCGTCGGGTCGGTGCGCTCCTGAGGGACGGCGATGACGTAGCTCGTCGCGGTGTACTCGGGGGTGTGCAGCACGCCGTACCCGCAGCCGGCGAGGGCGCCGAGGAGCGTGCAGGCGGGCAGGGGCCACCAGCGGGGCAGCCGGGTGAGCCGGTCGCGTACGTGGACGAGCCGCTCGCGTACACGGACGAGCCGCTCGCGCGCGCGGGGGGAATCACTCATCGGGGGGCAACCTCCGGGGTCGGGCCGCTCGGGCGGACTGGTTCCTGTGCGGTCTCGTGCTGGTGCTGGTGCTGGTGCTGGTGCTGGTGCGGACAGGGATGCGGGTGTGGTCGCGTGTGCGTGCGCGTGCGGATCGGAAGCGGGCGGACCGGTTCCGCGCGGGCAGGGGCGCGTACGGGTCCGCTCACGTGTGGGGGGTGAGCAGGCGCTCGTAGACGTGCATCAGGCGGGTGGCGCTGCGGGTGACGCTGTAGTGGTGCGCCACGGCGGCGGTCTCGCGGGGCGGGACGCCGTCGGTGAGCAGCGCGTACAGGGAGCGGGCGAAGGCGTCCGGGTCGCTGGCGCAGGGGACGGCGGGGCCGCGCTCCTGGGCGGGCAGGGCCTCGATGGCGGGGCAGTCGGTGTAGAAGACGGGCAGGCCGCTGGCCAGGCCCTCCACCAGGGCGAGGCCGAAGGCCTCCTCGGGGGAGGGGGAGGCGAGGACGTCCATGGCGGACAGGAGGGAGGGCAGGTCGGGCGCGGCCGGGCCGGGCGGGGCCGACCCCGGGGGGTCCTCCTGCGCGGTGCCCTCGTCCTGGTCGTCGCCGGTCCCCGTGGCGGCCTCGCCCCGGTCGTGGCAGACCTCCCCCGCGAACCGCACCCGGTCGCCGAGGCGCAGCCGCCGTGCCAGGGCGCGCAGTTCGTCCTCCTCGGGGCCCGCGCCGACCAGCAGCAGCCGTACCTCGTGGGGGAGCTGGGCCACGGCGCGCAGCAGGACGTCGAAGCGCTTGCCGGGGACGAGGCGTCCGACGCCCCCGACGACGAACGCGTCGTCGGGGAGGTCCAGGAGGCGCCGTGTCGCGGCCCGTGCCCGGGCGTCGTAGCGGAAGCGGTCGGCGTCGATGCCGTTCGACACGACGTGGATGCGCCGGCGCGGTACGCCCCACTGGTGCAGCCGCGCCGCGACGGCGGGCGAGACCGCGACGGTCACCCGGCCGAGCCGTTCGCCCGCGAGGTACAGGGCGCGCACGCCGCGGGTCAGCGGGCGGCCCTCCATCTGCGACTCCCCCAGCGAGTGCTCCGTGGCCACGACGGCGCGGACCCCGGCGAGGCGGGCGGCGATCCGCCCGTACAGGCAGGCCCGGTAGAGGTGGGTGTGGACCACGTCGTAGCGGCCGGCGCGGATGAGCTTGGCCAGGCGGGGCAGCGCGGTCAGGTCGCGGTTGCCGGACATGCCCAGGTGCGTGACCCGGAAGCCCTCGGCGGTGAGCTGGCGGGCGACGGCGCCGGGGTTCGTGAGGGTGACGACGTCGCAGGCGGCGGGCAGGTGGCGCAGGAGGAGGCGGAGCTGCTGCTCGGCGCCGCCGGTGCCGAGCCCGGTGATGACGTGCAGGACCCTCATCCGGTCACCGCCGGCGGGGGCAGCGTCCGGCCGCGGCGGCGGTTCAGCCGCTCCTTGAGCCACAGGCGGGCGGCGGTGTCCCGCTGGCCGATGTGGACGCGCGGCAGTGCGAGGTCCCCCGCGAGGTCCCCGGGGGCGATGGCGCAGGCGTAGCGGTAGCCGGCGTCGTGCACGGTGGCGAGCACGCGCGCGTCCACGAAGCCGTACGGGTAGCAGAAGCCCGCCACCTCCGTCCCGGTCAGCTCGGTGAGGGCGGCGCGGCTGCCGTGCACCTCGCGTGCGAGCTCCTCGTCGCCGGCCCGCGTGAGGTCGACGTGGGTCAGGCCGTGCGAGGCGACCTCCATGCCGCTGTCGGCGGCCCGGCGTACGCCGTCGGCGTCCAGGAGCGGCTTGCGGGGGCCCAGCGGGTCCCAGGCGTTGTCCCCGTCGAGGCGGCCCGGCAGGACGAACAGGGTGGCGGTGCAGTCGTGGCGGCGCAGCAGGGGCAGGGCGTGGTCGACGAAGTCCTGGTAGCCGTCGTCGAAGGTGAGGCCGACCAGGCCGTGCGCGCGGCCCTCGTCGCGGGCGCGGAGCAGCTCGGCCACCGACACGCCGCGCAGGCCCCGGCGCCGCAGCCGGTCGAGCTGGCCGTCGAGGCGGTCGGGCGAGACGGTGATGCCGTACGGGTCGTCGGCGCACTCGGCCACCGAGTGGTACATCGCGATCCAGGCGGGTGCGGCGGCGCGCCGGGGCGGTGGGGGCGAGGGGGGTGTCGTACGTGCGGTGTCAACGGACATGACGGGAGGCCAGCTTTCGTGTGACGGTGCCGAGTACGGAAACCAGGGAGCGGGTCGCGCGGACCAGGGAGCCCGCCGTGCGGGCCAGGGCGGCGGTCGCGGGCAGCAGGGGTGCGGCGCCCAGCGCCCGGCCGACGGCGGTGAACGTCACCAGCACCACCGCGCCGGAGAGCACGAGGGCGGGCACGGGCGGGCCGACCGCGTCCGCGCACAGGGCGCCCGCCGTCGCCGCGGCGGCCGCCGCCAGGACCAGGCGGGCGAGCTGGGCGACGAGCCTGCGGGTGCGGACGGGCACGGTGCGCGGGCCCATGCCGTGCAGCAGCAGGACGGCGGTGAGGCAGATGCCCGCGGCGTTGGCGGCGGCGATGCCGTGCACGCCCCAGGTGCCGACGGTCAGGAAGCCGAGGCCGGCGGTCATGACGATGCCGATGCCCATCGCGGTCACCGGCGCCCAGGTGACGCTCCCCGCGGAGAAGTACGACCGGGCGAGGGCGCCCACGAGGGTGTGGCCGAGCAGGCCGAGGGAGTACACGCGCATGACGGAGGCGGTGGCGGCGGTGTCCTGCGGGGTGAAGGCGCCGCGCTCGAAGAGGAGGCGGCTCAGCGGGTACGCGGCCGCGATCACGGCGGCGGCGCCGAGCAGGACCACGCACCCGGCGAGCACCACGTCGCGCTCGACGCGGTCGCGGGCGCGCTCCAGCTGCCCGTCCGCGAGCGCGCGGGCCACCACGGGGAAGGTGACCGTGCACAGCATCAGGGACAGCGCCATCGGCATCTGCGCGACCTTCTGCGCGTAGTTGAGGTGCGAGATGGCGCCGCCCGGCAGTGAGGACGCCAGGAAGCGCTCGATGAGCACCTGCGACTGCCGCAGCAGTGCGAACAGCAGCACGGTCCAGATGACCGCCGTCATCAGCCGGGTCGCGTCCGGGCGCGCGTCCTGGGGCCGGGTGTCCGGGCGGGCGCGCAACTGCCACCACAGGGAGGGGGCCTGGGCCACCACCATGAGGGCGCCGCCGAGGGCCACGCCGGCCGCGGCCGCCCGTACGCCCCACTGTCCGGCGAGGACGACGAGCGTGCCGATGATGGCCGCGTTGTAGACCACGTAGATGGCGGCCGGGACCGTGAAGCGCTGGTGGGCGCGGAGGGCGGCGCTGCAGTACCCGGCGAGGCCGAACGACAGGGCGCATGTCGCGGTCAGCCGGGTGCAGTCCACGGCAAGGGCGCGGTCCGGCAGCCCCGGCGCGAGGACCGCCACCACCCAGGGCGCGGTCAGGGCCAGGACGAGCGCGGCCGCCGCGAAACACAGGCTCATCCGCGGCAGCGACGCGGCGACCAGGGCGCGCACCGGGTCGCGGTCGCCGCCCTGCGCGCGCCGCGCGAGGGCGAGGCTGAACGCCGGTACGAGGAAGAAGGCGAGCCCGTCCTCGATGAGCAGGGTGGCCGCCATCTCCGGCACGGTCCACGCGACCAGGAAGGCGTCGGTGTCCGTGCCGGCCCCGAAGAAGTGCGCGAGCGCCTGGTCCCGCCCGAGCCCGAGCAGCGACCCGGCGACGGAGAGGGCGGCGGTGACGAGGGCGGCCTTGGCGAGGAAGCCGTTGCTGGGGAGGCCGGAGGCGGAGGGAGGGGCCTGGGGGGTGGGGTTCGGGGCGGGTGCCTTCAGGGGGGCGGGTTCCGGGAGCGGCGTCTTCAGGGGAGCGGGTTCCGTGGGGGGCGCCTTCAGGGAGGGGGGTTCCGGGAGCGGTGTCCCCAGGGGGGCGGGTTCCGTGGCAGGCACCTTCAAGGAGGGGGGTTCCGCGGGCGGGGTGGTCGAGGGCGGCGTGGCCGAGGGCTGCGGGGCCGAGGGCTGCGCGTGCGGGGGTGTCACAGCCAGGGGCGGTGCGGGCGAGGGCTGTACCTCGGCGGGCAGCGCGTCCGCAGGCAGCGTGGCCGAGGGCAGCGCGTGCGAGGGCAGCGTGCCCGAGGGCAGTGCGTCCGCAGGCAGCGTGCCCGAGGGCAGCGCGTGCGAGGGCTGCGTGCCTGGGGGTGGCGCGTGCGAGGGCGAGGGCGTGCCGAGCAGCCCCTTGCCGCTGGTGTCGGGGGCGGTGCTCATGACCGGGACGCCTCCAGGGGCCGTACGCCGTGCCCCGGGACGTCCGCCGTGCCCCGTGCCTGTGGTGCTCCTGGGGCGTCCTCGCGTCCGTGGACCCCGACGCCCCACCACCCCGCGAGCCCGAGCACCACGGCCGTCAGGACCGTGGAGGGGCCGCCGATGTCCGCGTACAGGAAGTCCACCACCTGCCAGACCAGCAGGCCGCAGGCGAGCAGGGCGCAGTCGAGCCGGTCCTCGCCCCCGGCGGTGCGGCGCAGGCGGACGCAGCGGCTCAGGCAGCGGGCCAGGAGACCGGCCCAGCACCCGGCGAGGGCGGCCAGGCCGACGGCCCCCTGCTCGCTCAGGACGAGCAGGTACATGTTGTGCGGGGACAGCAGCGGCTGGCGCTGGAAGCCCTGGCCGGCGCCCGCGGTGTCGCTGCCGGAGGAGAGCGCGACGGAGGCGTGGCTGTCGCGGTACTCGGGGAAGCCCTTGAGGCCGACGCCCGTCAGGGGCCGCTCCTGCCACATGGCGACGGAGGCGGCCCACATGGTGTACCGGTCGGTGACGGACTGGTCGGGGGCGTCGGTGACCTGGGTGATGCTGCCGAGCCGCTCCTGGAGCATCTGCGACCCCAGGCCGAAGCCGCCCACCAGGACGACGGCCGCCGCCGTCGCGGCCACCAGGAGCCGCAGCGCGCGCCGTACCCCGGCGAGGACGAGGACGGTCCCGCAGGCCGCCGCGGTGGCGATCCACGCGCCGCGGCTGAAGGAGAGCGCGAGCGGCACGACGAGGAGCGCGGCGCAGAGGCCCGCGGCGGTCCGCTGGCGGGGCACGCCGGCGCGGAAGGCGAGGGCGAGGGCGCACACGACCCCGTACGAGACCACGGTGGCCATCCCCATGACGTCCGTCGGGCCGAACGTGCCGACCGCGCGGATGTCCTCCCCCATGTACGAGGCCCCGGTCCCGGTGAGGTACTGGTGCACCCCGATCCCGCCCTGCCACAGCGCGAGGCCCACGAACGACCAGGCCACCAGGCGCAGGTCGCGGCTGTCGCGGACGAGGGCGAGCACCGCGAGCGGGACGAGGACGAAGACCTGGAGGTAGCGGGCGACACCGGCGAGGGCGGCGCCGCCCGTGGGAGCGGCGCACGCGGCCAGGGTGACGCCGAGCACCGGGAGCCCGAACAGCAGCGCCGCGGTACGGGTCAGCGGCCTGCGGGCGGACCGCACGGCGGACAGGACGCAGTACGCGACGACCAGACCGGAGGCGGCGTCGGCCGCGGTGGCCTGCGGGGAGCCCGCGGCCCCCGGGGACACCGGCAGGGCGAGCAGGGCGACCACCGTGACGACGGGCAGCACGGGCGCGTGGCGGCGCAGCGCGGTGAGCGGTCCCGTTCCGCCGGCGGCCGGGCGTGCGGCGAGCACGGTCGACACGGCGCCTCAGCTCCCCGTGTGCCGCACGAGGCAGCCCAGGGTGCGCAGCAGGATGCACAGGTCCTGCCAGAAGGACCAGCCGTCGATGTACGCGTTGTCGAAGCGGCACCGGTCCTCGATGGAGGTGTCGCCGCGCAGGCCGTGGATCTGGGCGAGCCCGGTGATGCCGACGGGCATCCGGTGGCGGCGCGCGTAGTCGGGGAACTGCTGGCTGAACCGGTCGACGAAGTACGGGCGTTCGGGGCGCGGCCCGACGAGGCTCATGTCGCCGCGGAGCACGTTCCAGAGCTGCGGCAGCTCGTCGAGGGAGGTGCGGCGCAGGAACCGGCAGTACGGGCTGATGCGGTCCTCGTCGGCCACGCTCCAGCGGGTCGCCGCCTCCTGGGGGTCGGCGGGCCGGTGCGTGCGGAACTTCAGGAGCGTGAACCGGCGCCCGCCCATGCCCACCCGCTCCTGCCGGAACACCACGCCCGGCCCCTCCAGGGTGCGCAGCAGCAGGGCGCACACCAGGAGCACCGGCGCGGCCAGCAGCAGCAGCGCGGCCGAGACCACGACGTCGAGGGCCCGCTTGCGCAGGCGCGCCCCGCCGCGTCCGCCGGAGGTCAGGGGACGGCACGGGAACCCGGCGATGTACTGGACGGGGACCGTGGGCCCGGGCGGCGCCGGGGCCAGCTCCCACAGGTCGCAGCCGAGCGCGTGCAGCGTCGGCAGCCAGCGCTCGCGCGCGTCCGCCGGACCCGCGGCGATCAGCACGGTGCGTACGTCGTTCTGGATGGCCGCGCGGTGCAGGGCGTCCGTGGTGGACAGCACGGGAAGGCCGGGGGGAGCGTCCTGGCCGGGGTCCTCGGGGACGGGCGGGGCAGCCGGGGCGGCCGAGGCGGCTGCGGTCGCGGAGTCAACGGTTCCGCTGGTGCCGGTGGTATCGGTGGGTCCGGTGGTGCCGGTGCGGCCGGAAGTGGCGGCGGGGCGGTCGGTCACCCCGGCATCGGCGGGGTCCGCGGGTCTGGCGGAGGCGGCGGGTCCGTTGGCGGTCCGGGGCCCGGCGGGGGACGCGGGTTCGGTCGGGCCGGGCGTACCGGTGTCCGAGGGGGCGCACACGACCCCGACCGGGCGCACCCCGCACCGGGGGTGGCGCAGCAGGGCTCCGGCGACCCCGCGGGCGTGCGCGCCGTCGCCGAGCACCAGGACCGGGCGCGGCCCGCGCAACAGGCTCGCGCGGCGGCGCCAGTACACCAGGGCGCGGCCACCCACGCTCAGGGCGCAGTGGGCGGCGCACGCGGTGAGCAGCGCGCCCGGCGCGAGCGGCGCGAGCTGTCCGGCGCTCGCGAAGAACTGCCCGGCGTCCACCGCGGCGTGCCCGGGCCCGCCGCCGGCGCCGGGCAGGGCCGTCACGCACGTCAGCGTGACGCACCAGGCGACGGCCACGCGCCCGCCGAGCGCGGGCAGTTCGTCGAGCACCCGGGGGAGCCGGGCCGGACGGTACAGGCCGCCGCGGGCGTTGAGAGCGCCGACGGTCATGGTCAGCAGCGCCCCGACCAGCAGCGTCGCGGCCGTACCCGACCGGGTCCCGGCCGCGTACGCGAGCGCGCCGAGCACCGCCGCGGTGACGTCGGCCGCCACCAGCGGGCCCGGGGGCCCCTGGCGGTACGGCTGCCGGGCGCCGGGGCCGACGCGGGGGCCCCGTGCGTCCCGCGGAGCCACGACGACGGCCGAGGCGAGGCCCTGCTGGCCCTGCCGCAGCTCCTCTGAGGAGGTGGCGACGGTTCGTTCCGCACTCACGGGTTGCTGGACTCCCTGTGCTCGGTGACTGCCGCACGGCCGGGGACTGCCGCAGGGCTGGTGACGATCGCGTCCGGTACGGCGGTCGCGTCCGGTACGTCGGCCGCGTCTGGCGTGGCGGCTGTTTCTGGCGTGGCGGGCCTGCCGGACGCGGCGGTCCTGCCGGACGTGGTGGTCCTGCCGGACGTGGTGGTCGTGCTGGAGGTGGCAGACGTGGCGGCCGTGCCGGATGCGGCGCTGGTGTCTGACGCGGCGGTCTTAGCTGACGCGGCGGTCGTGTCCGGGGTGACGGTCGTGTGCCTCAGGTCAGGCATGAGGCATGTGACGGGCGTGCGCTGTGTGCCGGTCGCGTGCGGCGTGCCGGACGCGTTCTGCGGGACGGGCGGGCTCTGCGGGACGGACGGGCTCTGCGGAACGGGTGCGCTCTGCGGGACGGGCGCGCCCCGCGGGTCTGCTGGCCGCTGGTCCGCCGGGTGTGGTCGCGTGCCAGGCGCGTGCCGCGTCACCGCCGCGGAGAGGGCCGGTGGCGCCGCGGGCAGGGCAGGTGGCGGCCCCGCCAGGGCCGGTGGCGACCCGGCCAGGAGAGCGCGGTAGACGCCCTCGACCGTGCTCGCCGTGTGCCGCACGTCGTGGCACTCCTCCACGTGGGCGCGGCCCTGCTCCCCCAGCCGTTCGCGCAGCGGGCGGTCCCGGAGGAGGGCAACCAAGGCGCGGGCCAGGGCCCTCGCGTCCTCGGGCGGTACCAGGACGTGCGGGGCCAGGGACGGCGGCAGGCTCTCGCGCGCGCCGTCGACCTCGGTGACCACCACGGGCCGCGCGCAGGCCATGGCCTCCAGCGGGGCGAGTGCCATGCCCTCCCAGCGCGACGGCAGGACGACCAGGTCGGCGGCCCCGTACCAGGGCGCCACGTCCTCGGCCGCCCCGGTGAACAGCACGGACGGGTCAGCCGCCGCCCGCAGCGCGGCGGCGTCCGGCCCGTCGCCCACCAGGGCGAGCCGCGCTCCCGGCACCTCCGCGGCGACGGCGGTCCAGGCCCGCAGCAGCACGTCCTGCCCCTTCTGCCGGCAGAGCCGCCCGACACACACGACCAGGGGCGTCGCGGAAGCCCGTACGGAATCGGGCAGCGGCAGCGACGCCCGGCTCTCCCGGCGGTCGGCGGGCCGGTGGCGGCGCAGGTCGATGCCGTTGGGCACCACGACGGCCGGGCCGCGCACCCCGGCCCGGGCGCCGGTGCGCCGTTCCGCTTCGCTGACGCACACGAGCCGTGCCGTCCACCGGGCGCCGTACCGCTCCCAGGCCCGCGCCAGGCCCGCGGTCGCTCCGCCGACGGCCTCGAACGACCAGGCGTGCGGCTGGAAGACGGTGGGCACGCGCCCGCGGACGGCGAGCCGCACGGCAAGACCGGCCTTCGCGCTGTGGGCGTGCACGAGGTCGGGGCGTACGGCCGCGACGACGCGGGCGATGTCCCGCACCTCCGCAGCCAGGCGAGGGCCGGGGGAACGGGTCGCCGCCCACGGGTGCACACGCGCGTGCCCGGCGGCTCCCCGGGACAGGAACCCCTCGGTGGGGCAGGCGACATGGACCTGGACACCCGCCGCCGCCTGGGCCGCCACGAGGTCCTGGACCACGCGGGCCACACCGCCGTCCACGGGCTGGCTGACGTGCAGGACACGCGGGGGCCGGTCGGTCGGAGCCAGTTGCATGCGCGATTCCCCTAGGTGTGTGCGGGGCGGTGCGTTTACCGCCACACGCCGACGAAGCCGGAGCCGGCCTCGGTACCGGAGCGGGTGCCGGTGGCCGAGCCGGAGCAGTGGTCGAAGACGGGGGTGGGGCCGGGGGGCACGGCGTGATGACGGGGGGTGCACTCGGTGGCGCACGCGGCGCGCGGCTCCACGAGCGACGTGACGCGCGGCCGCTCTCCCCCCGGCTCCTGCCCGCCCGGCGGCACGGCGGCCCTGGGCCCGTGCGGGACGGGAGCCGGAACGCGGGAGGGCAGGACGGCGAGGACGCGACGCAGGCCCGGCGAGTGACGCATGACGGCGGTGGCCTTCCGGAGGGTGCGGATTGCTGCGAACTGCGGGATCACTACGGTCTTGACACGGCGGGGAGGCGGGGCGGGTGGAGCACGGTGCGGACTGTGGGTGCTGTAGGTAGGTACGACAAGCGGTGAAGCGGCAACCAACCGTGCGAATGTGCACGAATATGGCTGAAATTCCCTCGTGAGGAAGCGCCACAGTAGCGGGCCGCGAAAGACATTCCCGCGAGCCCGGAACGTGTGTCGAAGCCGTGAAACCAAGGGTCAGAGCACGTCTAAGAGGCGCGCGGCAAGGCTGTGTTGCGCCTTGGCGGGGGTGTCACCGGGTCACTGTTGGGACAGTCGGATCACCGGAATGGAGCCCCAGATCCTTCACCCGTCCGGGCGACACCCCACTCCGGGCTCCGCCGCCCGGATCCCGCCTCGACCGCACCCCGCTGGTGCGATCGTCGTACGACGGCGCGGCGGGAACGGCTGAACGCGACCGACTGGGCGCGACCGGCTGGGGACCACCGCCCGCCGGGAGCGCGACCGAGACCGCCGGGGCCGCGTACTCGAATGGCCGAGACCTCCCGCGACGGCCACTCCGGGACCCCGACCACGCCCACGACCTGCCCGAACACGCCGCTCAGGACGCGCAACTGACGCTCCGTCGGCCCGGCTCGGTTGCGACGGCCTTGCGGTCCTCCCACAGTGATCACAAGATCCGACGAGCCATCAGACGGGGACGACTCATGCGCGCTCCATCCGTACGGCGCACCGCGGCACGGCGCATCACGACCACCGCGCTCTGCGCGACGCTCCTGCTCGGTGTGACAGGACCGGTCCTCGCCCTCCAGGCCGCCGCGCGCGAGGACCCGCCCGCCGCCGGGGCTCCCGTACCGGAAGCGGACAAGCTGCTGGCCCAGGCGGAGGCACTGGCGGGCCTCGGCACCGTGCTCACGCCGGTCACCGACCTTGTGACGCAGGTCCTGAAGGCGGACAACGGCAGACTGGACCCGGAGCAGGCGAAGAAGCTCGGGGACGCCGTGGGGGAGGCCTTCGACAAGCTCAAGACGCCCGAGGCAGAGCCCCCGGCCACCTCCCCTCAGCCACAGGCCACCCCTCCGACCCCCGACACGCCCCAGTCACAGCAGTCCGACGCGCCGCAGCCCTCCGCGCAACCCGCTCAACCCGCCCAGCCACAGAAGCCCGACGCACCCCAGTCCTCCCCCGCGCCGCAGACGCCGAACGTGCCCCAGCCTTCCGCCCAGCCCGCTCAGCCCGCCCAACCGCAGCAACCGGACGCGCCCCAGCCGTCCGCCCCGCCGCAGCGGCCCGACACGCCCCAGTCCTCCACCCCACCGCGGACGCCGGACCTGCCGCTGCTCCTCGACCTGCCCGGATTGCCGCCCTCCCTGGAGGAAGACTCCGCGTACGCGGACCGTGCCATTCCGCGCAATCTCAAGGACGACACGGTGAAGCAGCTCCGGACGGCCGTGGACGCCCTGCTCAAGGCGTCCGTGTCCGGAGACGCGGCGACCGTCGCGAAATCCGTGAAGAACGTGGTGGCCGGTGCGGTGAATACCGTCGTCGCCGTTCTGCTCACCGACAAACTGCCCGCGCCGAATCTGCCGGGCCTGCCCCCGATGCCGAAACCGGCGAGCCGCGAGAAAGCCCCGGCGGATGCCGGGCAGGACAAAATCTTCAGCGGATCGCACAACTCGCGCGGCCATTAGTCCGGTTGATATGAGGATGTGGCGCGGCCCTTCCAACGAGTGGGTTCGGGAGAGTTCGCGTGCGCGGGGGTTTCCGGGCCGAGTTCCGCTCGTTGTTCCCGGGGAGACTGCACAGGCGTTTATTCCTTGGAGCACAGGCAGTAAAGGCCTGATCGGTGACGTTGTACAGGTGACGCGAGTCGCCGGAGAAAGGAACACGATGAAGCCCTTCAAGGCCGCCGCCGTCCTCGCCGGATCCATGGCCGTTCTGGGTGCCGCGGCACCCGCCTTCGCCGGTGGCCTGACGCCTCCCGGCCTGGGCGGCGGCCTGGAGTCGCTGTCCGGCCTGTCCTCCCAGGCGCAGCCGCTGAACCCGGGCGCGCAGGAGACGCCGGCCAAGAGCCCCGTCGTGAACGTGGTGAAGCGGGCCGCCGAGGGCCTCACCGCGCGCGGTGGCCCCACCCAGCTCCTCGGCGGTCTTCCGCTCGGCAAGTAAGGAACGCGACGGTCGCGGCGTACGCATGGACGGCATAGGCGTCGTGGCGCTCGGAAAGCAGCCGGAGGCCGGTCCGCGGAGCACTCCGCGGACCGGCTTTTCGCATGGGTGCCGACAGGTGCCGTGAATCGTCTTCAGGTTCGATCGGCTGACACCATCGGGTGGAGCCGAACGGTGGATCCGCCACTTAGGGGACGTGAGGCGAAAAGTGCCGCGCACGCGTCGCTACGGTTCCGTCCATGACCTCACCACCGAGCGGGCAGCTCCCTTTCCGGGCGGCCGACCTGGGCACCCTCGGGGTGATCGCCTGGAGCGGCGAACACCCCGAAGAGGAACAGGACATGGCCTTCCTCATGGCCTACTCCCTCGGAGACGCCGAGGGCGGCCCGGAGACCACGGCCGACGCCGTCGGCACGCTGCTGCACAACGCGGGGCTGCCGGTCGGAGGGCCCGTGCTCGACGGCGCGCAGGACCCGCGGCTGCCGGTGAGCCTCGTCGTCGAGGGCGGTGAGGCGGTCGTGAACATGACCTACGTCAACGCTCGGTGCGCCGTGCCGCCCGAGTGGCTCGCGGCGGCGCGGGACCGGGGCCACGCGTACTTCCTGATGACCACGCGCGCGTGGCCGGAAGGGGCGCCCGGCACCCCTGTGTCGGAGCAGAGCCTCAGGGACTTCGCCGGTGACGAGGAGACGCTGACCAACGCCGCGCACTGCCTGCTCCCCCTGCCACGGCCGGGCGACTGATGCGGACCGGGGTACGGACCGCCACGGTCCCCGAGCAGGCGGTACGGGAGGCGTCCCGGGCGGACGGCGCTCCCCCCGCGCGCGCGGTCGCGGGCAGCCGGGCGCTGGGCCTGCTCCTGGTGGGCACCGGGGTGGCGGGGCTGCTGGCGTCCTGGGTGATCACGCTCGACAAGTTCGCGCTCCTGAAGGACCCGGACCACCGGCCGGCGTGCAGCCTCAACCCGGTCGTGTCCTGCGGCAGCGTCATGGAGAGCGACCAGGCCGCGGTGTTCGGCTTCCCGAATCCGATGCTGGGCCTGGTGGCGTACGCCGTGGTGGTCTGCGTCGGCGTGAGCCTGCTGGGGGCGGCGCGGTTCCCGCGCTGGTACTGGCTGGCGTTCAACGCGGGGACACTGGGCGGGGTGGTCTTCTGCACCTGGTTGCAGTTCCAGTCCCTGTACCGGATCAACGCGCTGTGCCTGTGGTGCTGCCTGGCATGGGCGGCGACCGCCCTGATGTTCTGGTACGTCACCTCCTTCACCGTCCGCCAGGGCCTGCTGCCCGTGCCGGGCGGACTGAGGACCTTCTTCGAGGACTTCACCTGGACCCTTCCGGTCATGCACCTCGGAGGCGTCGCCATGGTGATCCTCACGCGGTGGTGGAGTTTCTGGACCGGTTGACGAGGGGGCACGCATGACATCAGGGGCCGGTACACCGCTGACGCACCGGGTGGGGCGCCGCCACCTGCTCGGCGTCGCGGCCGTGGCCACGCTCACCTCCCTGGGCGTCCTGCACGGCGCGTACACCCGGAGGGAGCCGGGACGCACCGACCGCGCGCGCCCGGCCCCGGAGGAGGGCGCCTTCGAGGAGATGTACCGGGGGCGGCACATCCAGGGCGTACCGCTCGCGCCCGGCGACGGACGGGCGCCGGGGGACTGGCACGTCACGGTCGACGGCCGGCGGCTCGGCGTGATACGCCGCGCGGACGGCAGCTACCTCAGCATGGTCGACCACTACGCGTCGTACGGGACGCCCCGCGCGGCGGCCCGCGGCGCCGTCGACGAACTCGGCGCGGGCGAGGCGCTGCGCGGCCACACGCACTGACGGCGCGGGGGCGCCACACCGGGGCCACGGCCCCGCAACAGCCGGAGGGGGCACGACGGGTGACCTACACACGCAGGAACCAGAGCCGTCTCACGCGGGCCGAGCGGCGCAGGTTCGTGGACGCGGTGCTGAGCCTGAAGCGCAGGGGGGAGTACGACGAGTTCGTCCGCAGGCACATCGACTTCTACGTGGCCGACGGGGAACGGCGGCTCAGGGTGGCCCACATGGCGCCCTCGTTCTTCCCCTGGCACCGCCGGTTCCTGCTCGACTTCGAGCGGGCGCTCCAGCGGATCGACTCCGCCGTCACCGTGCCGTACTGGGACTGGACGCGTGACCGTACGCCCGCCGCGTCCCTGTGGGGCGAGGACTTCATGGGCGGCGACGGGCGCGCCCGTGACCGGCAGGTGCGCACCGGCCCGTTCGCGTACGACGGGGGCAACTGGACGATCAAGGAGTCCGTCACGGACGGGGAGTTCCTCACCCGGGCGTTCGGCAACCCCGCGGACCCGCTCGACCTGCCCACCGCCGACGACGTGGAACGGGCCCTACGGGAGACGCGCTACGACGTGGAGCCCTGGGACTCGACGTCGAAGGGCGGATTCCGCAACGTCCTGGAGGGCTGGGCACCCGGCCGCGGCAACGAGCGGTGGCGCAACCACAACCGCGTGCACCGGTGGGTCGGCGGCCACATGCTGGGCGGCGGCTCGGTCAACGACCCGGTGTTCTGGCTCCACCACGCCTTCGTGGACCTGCTGTGGACCCGGTGGCGGCGGCGCCACCCGGACGCCGCCCCGTACATCCCCCTCCGGCCGCCGCGCCCCGGCGAGCCGCAGTACCAGCGCGTCGTCGCCCGCGACGAGCCGCTGCCGCCGTGGCGGGCCACCCCGGGCGACCTGGTGGGACACGACGGGACGTACCGGTACGAGGAGTGAGCGGGCGGGGCGTGGGGGGTGCGGAGCAGGGTCGGCCGTGGGAGGCCGGGCCACCGTGCCGCCGGGCGGCAGCGAGAAGCCCCCGGAGGGGGTGGTCACCGGGGGCTTCTCGACGGGCCGGGCCTGGCTCAGTGGCCGTACCCCTGGTGGCCGTGGCCGTGGCCGCCGTCGTTGACGCAGGTGTTGCCGAAGGCCGGGTTCAGCAGGCCGACGACGTTGATGGTGTTGCCGCAGACGTTGGCCGGGATGTGGACCGGAGCCTGGACCACGTTGCCCGACAGCGCCCCCGGGGAGTGGGCGGCCGCACCCGACGCGCCGGCGTCCGCCGAGGCCATCCCGGCGCCACCCAGTACGACCGCACCCGCGCCGAGCGTGAGGGCGGCTGCCTTCGCGATGCGAGACATCACGGTTCTCCTTCGAATCGAGACAACGCGGCCGCGCAGGTGCGGCCGCATCTCCCTAACGGCCCCTTGCCGGACGAGGTCACGGCGGTGAACTGAAAGCCGCACGATCGGTAAATAGGCCTTCTGTCGCGCGGGCCGTGGACCGCGTCACACGAGGCGCACGCCCCGTCTGGCCAGGTAGCGGACCGGGTTGACGTCCGATCCGTAGCGGCGGCGTCTGCGGATCTCCAGGTGCAGGTGCGGCCCTGTGGCCCGGCCCGTGCTGCCGCTGCTGCCGAGGCGGGTGCCGGCGCGCACCCGGGTGCCCTGGCTCACGGAGATGCGCGACAGGTGCGCGTACACCGCGTAGTACCCGTCCGGCATCCGGACGGTGACGGCCTTTCCGTACGGGCCCGACCAACGGGCCAGCACCACGACGCCCGCGCCGACGGCGTACACCGGTGTGCCGCGCGGAACGGCCAGGTCGATGCCGGTGTGGTGGCCGGCGAGCCACGCGCCGGGCACGCCGTAGCGGGCGGTGACCCGGAAGCGGCGGCGCAGCGGGCGCGTCAGCTTGCCGGGCGGTCCGAGGTTGCGCGGGGACGAGTCGCCGAGCTGCTCGGCGGCCGCCTCCAGGAGCGCCTCGAACTCCGCGTCGTAGTCGGCGTGGCACCCCTCGGGGCCGCCGTGCCGGTCGAAGACGGCGTCGTCGCTGTGGTCACTCCGGTCGCCCTGGTCGCCGAGTTCGTAGACGCCGTTGAGGCGGTGGTCCGTGTCCGGGGGCCCGTCGAGGGCGGACGCCCTCGTGCCGAGCACTCCCGAGGCCAACAGGAAGACGCCGATGCCCAGCGCGCCCCTCCGTGTGCTGCCCGCTGTGTGCGGGCCGTCTATGTGGTAGCCCATGCCCGACAGCACAACGGGGACGACGCGGTGCCGCACGTCTGGTTGCGCCGACCGGCTTAACCGGCGGGGGCGGGAGGGCCGGGCGCGGCCGTCCCCACGCGGAAACCGCCGCGCTGCGTGCGCGGCGGCAACCACTCGTCCGGTCCGGGGGACCGCACACTGGGCGGTCCGGTGGCCGGGGAGTCCGGCGTCCCCTCCGGGAGGCGTCGCCGGGGCCGGCCCGAACCGCCGCCCCGGAGGCCACGGTCACACCCTCCGCCGATGATCCGGCGGGCGCCCGCCCCGGTCCGACGCCCCGGTCAGGCGTGGTCGTCCTGCCCCTTCGCCTTCGCCTCCGTCTCGGCTTCCTTCGCCTGGACCTCCGGGTCCAGGGAGGCCTGCCCGCTGCCGTCCACCGACGTCAGCGGCGTACGGTCGGGCACCTCGGTGGCGGCCGGGGGCTCCACGAGCCAGTCCGGGTTGGCCTGCTTGTCCCACCACTTCCACACGGCGACGGCACCGGCGCCGAGCACTCCGAGTACGGCGAGGCGCTTGAAGACGCGTCCCCTGCGGGCCCGGCGCTCGTGCTTGCGGACGAGGCGCTCGATCTCCTGGGGGGACACCTGCCCGCGCAGCGCGGCGAGCGCGGCGGCACCGCGGGACGCGGCCTCCTCGCGCACCGGAGCCGCCACGGAGATGGCCTGCTCGAGGCGGGGCTTGGAGAAGTCGGCGGCCTGCCGGGCCGCCCTGCGGGTGCGGGCGGCGGCCTCGTGCGCCGCGTGGTCGACCTTCGGCGGCACATGGCTGCGGGCCTGCTCCACACGCGGCGCCACGTGCGTGTCGAAGTGGGTACGGGCCTGGCCGACGGCCGTCTGGGCGGCCTGCGACATCTTGGGCGCCAGGCGCGTCCGGGCCTCCTGCGCCAGGTGGGTGGCCCGGCCCTTGGCCTCCTCGGCGTAGGGTGCCACCGCGTCCGCGGCGTGCCGCACACTGTCCTTCGCCGAGTCCGCCGCGGCACGCACGCTGTCTTTGCGGGTCACGGGATCCTCCTCCTTGGTGGCGTTATAGGTATGTCACCTTTCCACCCTTTCCGGGATCATGCCTGCCGGAAGGGAGCGGGACACGCACGGGCGGGCATCCGGGGCAACCGAACACACCCGCCGGGTGGAACCGCGCGCGCCCACCGAGAGGAACTGCCGTCGACGATGCCACGGATCGGGCCGCCGCGCGCCGCCTCTGCGGCTACTCGTCGTCTTCCTCCCTTCTCTTGCCCTCTTCCCTCTCTTTTCCTTTTCTCTCCTTGCCTCTGGTCGCCTCTCCTGCCCGTCCCCGACTCGGCGGCTACTCGTCCCCATCGGGTCCGTGCGAGGATCGGAGGGTCACAGAGGACAACGGAAGGCAGATCGTGGCTGAGCAGCTTTACGCCACCCTCAAGACCAACCAAGGCGACATCGAGATCCGGCTCCTGCCGAACCACGCGCCGACGACGGTCAAGAACTTTGTTGAGCTCGCCAAGGGCGAGCGCGAGTGGGTGCACCCCGCCACCGGCAAGAAGTCCACGGACAAGCTGTACGACGGCACGGTCTTCCACCGGGTGATCAGCGGCTTCATGATCCAGGGCGGCGACCCGCTGGGCAACGGCACCGGCGGCCCGGGCTACGAGTTCAAGGACGAGTTCCACCCGGACCTCGCCTTCACCAAGCCCTACCTGCTGGCCATGGCCAACGCCGGCCCCGGCACCAACGGCTCGCAGTTCTTCATCACGGTCGCCCCGACGGCCTGGCTGACCGGCAAGCACACCATCTTCGGTGAGGTCACCAACGACGCGAGCAAGAAGGTCGTGGACGCCATCGCCGGCACGCAGACCAACCCGCGCACGGACCGCCCGGTCAGCGACGTCGTGATCGAGTCCGTCGTCGTGGAGTCGCGCGAGGGCTGAGCGCCGAGCGCCCGGTGCGCCGAGCCGCCCGCCCGCTCGGCGCCCGAGGGAACAAAACCGCCCCGCCCATCCGTAGAGGAGGGCGGGGCGGCGCGTTGACCAGCGTGCCGACGTCATCGCGTACGGCAGACCAGAGGGGACCGTGATGGACCAGGCGCCAGGCAGCCCGCAGGGGCCGCAGGACGCGCAGAGCCTGCCGAGCTGCTACCGGCACCCGGGCCGCGAGACGGGCATCAGTTGCACGCGCTGCGAACGGCCCATCTGCCCGGAGTGCATGATCAGCGCCTCGGTGGGCTTCCAGTGCCCCGAGTGCGTCAAGGGCGGCTCCGACACCGGGCCCGCGCCGGCGGCGAGCCGGCCGCGCACGCTGGCGGGCGGCACGCTCACGCAGGACCCGAGGCTGCTCACGAAGATCATCCTGGCGCTCAACGTCCTGGTGTTCCTCGCGGTCCGCGCGCGCGAGGACCTGGTCGGCGACCTCTTCCTCATCGGCGAGTGGCCGCCCGCGCCGTTCCCCGCCAGCCAGGGCGTGGCGGCCGGGGAGTCGTACCGCCTGGTCACAGCGGTGTTCACGCATCAGGAGATCTGGCACATCGCGTTCAACATGCTGGGCCTGTGGTGGCTCGGCGGCCCGCTGGAGGCGGCGCTCGGCCGGGTCCGCTTCCTCGCGCTGTACCTGCTGTCGGGGCTCGGCGGCAGCGCGCTGACGTATCTCCTGGAAGACCCGAGCGACGCCTCGCTGGGCGCCTCCGGGGCGATCTTCGGGCTGCTCGGCGCGACGGCGGTCCTGATGCGGCGCCTGAACTACGACATGCGCCCGGTCATCGCGCTCCTCGCGCTGAACCTGCTGTTCACCTTCACCTGGAGCGGCATCGCCTGGCAGGCGCACGTCGGCGGTCTCGTCGCCGGGGTGGTGATCGCGTACGGCATGGTGCACGCGCCGCGCGAGCGCCGTGCCCTGGTGCAGTGGGGCACATGCGCCCTGGTGTTCGCGGTCATCGTGGTCACCGTGCTCGTCCGCACCGCCCAGCTCTCCTGACGCCCCGGGCGGCCGGGCCGCGAGCGCGCCTCGGCCGCGTCCGGCCGCTCACCTGGCCGGACCCCGGGGGGCGCGGGCTTTCCACCGCGCGCCCCCGGGTTGTCCACAGTCTGTGCCCGATCTTGTGCACGACGTGGGGAACGTCTGTTCCGTGTATCCCTGATCCGGGTTTGCCCAGGCAGGACAAGGGGTGCGCGGAGCGGGCGCGGAGAGACGACCAGTCACACCGGCGTCAACGTCCGGAGAGTTATCCACAGATTTTCAGGCCTTTCCCCAGACCTGTGGATGATGGTGCTCACGCTGTGGATAACTGGGGCCAGGACTTGCGGACGACGCCGGGGGCCCGGGACGGGCTCAGGCGGCCGTCACTTCCACTGCGTGGAGACGCCGAAGCCCGCCGCGATGAAGCCGAAGCCGACCACGATGTTCCAGTTGCCCAGCGGGTCGAGCGGGAGCTTGCCGTCCGTGACGTAGAAGACGACGATCCACGCCAGGCCGATCAGGAACAGCGCCAGCATCACCGGGGCGACCCAGCTACGGCTGGTGAGCTTGATGTCCGTCGCCTTCTTCTGCGACGGCGCAGTGTAATCGTCTGCCTTCTTGCGGATACGTGACTTCGGCACGAGGGTCTCTCCTGTCGATGCGCTGCGTGGCCGCGCAGGTAGCTGGGTCCGGCGCCGGGGACGGACGCTACGGCGCTACGGTGCGCTAAGTCTTCCCCCGGGCGTCCGATAGCGTAGTGCTTCCGCGGCGGTGAAGGAGATAAGGGTACGTTGAGCAATTCCGCCGACTTCCCCACGGGCCCGGGCCACTCCTCTCCCGCCCCCGGCCGGCGCCGCCGCTGGCGGCCGGTGCGGGTGCTCACCGCCGGTGTCTTCGCGCTCGCCGGGCTGCTCTTCATGACCAGCTTCAACACGGCCAAGGGCACCAACATCCGCACCGACGACTCCCTGCTGAAGCTCTCCGACCTCATCCAGGAACGCAGCCGCGAGAACAAGGACCTCGACGACTCCAACAGCTCGCTGCGCGGCGAAGTGGAGTCCCTGGCCCGCCGCGACAACCCCGCCACCAAGGCCGACGACGCCCGCCTCGCCGCCCTGGAGCGGAACGCGGGCACCGAGAAGCTCCGCGGCGACGCCGTCTCCGTGACCCTCACCGACGCCCCGCCGAACGCCAGGGCCAAGCTGCCCGGCTACCCCGAGCCGCAGCCCAACGACCTGGTCATCCACCAGCAGGACCTCCAGGCCGTGGTCAACGCCCTGTGGCAGGGCGGCGCCGAGGGCATCAAGGTCATGGACCAGCGTCTGATCTCCACCAGCGCCGTGCGCTGCGTCGGCAACACCCTGATCCTCCAGGGCCGCGTCTACTCACCGCCGTACAAGGTGACCGCCGTCGGCGACCCCGACCGTCTCAAGCGGGCCCTCGCCGCCTCGCCCGAGATCCAGAACTACATGCTGTACGTCAACGCCTACGGGCTCGGCTGGAAAGTCGAGGACGACGAGGCGGTGACTCTTCCCGGCTACTCGGGCACAGTGAACCTGCACTACGCGAAGCCCCTGCAATAACCCTTGCAGCCCTTGTAGCCCTCGGAGCAGCACGCGCTCGGGAGGTCCCTGCGGTGTCGGTGCGCGCGATCGTCCGGACGGTCAGCGAGCTGTGCGTCACCGCCGGCACCGTGATCGTGCTCTTCGTCGTGTACGTGCTCTTCTGGACCGGGGTGAAGGCCGACCGGGCCATGGACGACCAGATCGACCGCCTCCAGGACCGCTGGTCCCACGGACGGGCCGCCCCCGGCGGCGCTTCGGGCACCGGCCCCGCAAGCGGCATCCGCGGGTCCCCGGGCGCCTCGCCCCCGGCACCCGCCCCCTACGAGGACGGCGAACCCTTCGCCGTCATGTACATCCCCCGCTTCGGTTTCACGTGGAACAAGCCCGTGCTCCAGGGCACCGCCACCGACACCCTCAAGAAGGGCCTCGGCCACTACGCGAACACCGCCCGGCTCGGCCGGAAGGGCAACTTCTCCGTCGCCGGACACCGCCGCACCTACGGCGACCCGTTCAAGGACTTCCCCGCGCTGCGCCCCGGCGACGCGGTCGTCCTGACCGACGGCGCGACCTGGTTCACGTACCGCGTCGACAGGAAGCCGTACAGGACGCTGCCCGGCGACGTCGGCGTCATCGACCCGGTGCCGCGCAAGTCCGGCTACCGGGAGCCCGGCCGCTACCTCACCCTCACCACCTGCGACCCGGAGTGGGGCCACAGCCACCGCCTCGTCGCCTGGGCCCACCTGGACGCCACCCAGCCCGTGGAGGCAGGGAAACCTGAGGCACTGCGCCGTTAGTCTGGTGCGGTACGGCGGCGACGGCTGGTGCGATGGCCGGGGGCCGCCTGATGACGGAAGGGACGGCATGTACGGCTGGATCTGGCGGCATCTGCCGGGGAACGCATGGGTGAGGGCACTGATCTCCCTGGTGCTCATCCTCGCGGTGGTCTACGTGCTCTTCCAGTACGTCTTCCCCTGGGCGGAGCCGCTGCTGCCCTTCAACGACGTGACGGTGGACAACTGATGGGCGCACGCATTCTCGTCGTCGACAACTACGACAGTTTCGTCTTCAACCTCGTGCAGTACCTGTACCAGCTCGGCGCCGAGTGCGAGGTCCTGCGCAACGACGAGGTCGAGCTCCGGCACGCGCAGGACGGCTTCGACGGCGTCCTGCTCTCGCCGGGTCCCGGCACCCCCGAACAGGCCGGGGTCTGCGTGGACATGGTGCGCCACTGCGCCGCCACCGGCGTGCCCGTCTTCGGGGTGTGCCTGGGCATGCAGTCGATGGCCGTGGCGTACGGCGGTGTCGTGGACCGGGCGCCGGAGCTGCTGCACGGCAAGACGTCGCTCGTCGAGCACGAGGGCGGGGGCGTGTTCGCGGGCCTGCCCTCGCCGTTCACCGCGACCCGCTACCATTCGCTCGCCGCCGAGCCCGCCACGGTCCCGGCCGAGCTCGTCGTGACCGCCCGGACGCGCGACGGCATCATCATGGGCCTGCGCCACCGCGAACTGCCCGTCGAGGGCGTGCAGTTCCATCCCGAGTCGGTCCTCACCGAACACGGGCACCTCATGCTCGCCAACTGGCTCGCCGAGTGCGGTGACGCCGGGGCCGTCGCACGATCGAGCGGGCTGGCCCCGGTGGTGGGCCGGGCCACGGCGTGACCGCGGAGGCGCGCGGGGGCGCCGATGCGGCCGGGGCGGGGGAGCACTCGTCGCCGTGGTTCCGCACGGCTCCCGCGCCGCCGCCACCGTCGCCGTCCGTGCCGTCTGCGCCGTCTGCTGAGGCGTCCGGGGGTGCCGGGGCGCCCGGAAGCGCTGGGGCGTACGGGGGTGCTGGGGCGCCCGGAAGCGCTGGGGCGTACGGGGATGCTGGGGCGCCCGAGCCGGTCGAGCGCGTACGGCAGGCCCAGCCGACGGGACCGGCGGGCCCGTCGGACCCGGTGCGGCAGCCCGGGCCGGTGCGGCAGGCCGACGACGAGACGATCGGGCTGCGGACGGCGGACACGCGGCGAATAGCGGCAGGAGGGCGGCCGAAGGCGCCGGGGCGGCAGCCGTTGCCCCAGGAGGTCCCGCGCGACCCGGAGGGGCCGGATGCCGTCGCCCCGGGCGGCGGCCGGGCCGCCCGGCGCAAGGCGGCCAAGCACAAGGGCACCCGGGGCGCGAAGCCCCGGTCCAGGGCCGTGGCGCCGTCGCCCGCCGACGGGGCGCCGGGCCGCCCCCTGACCCGGCTCGAGGCCCGCCGCGCCGAACGGGCCCGCAGGCCGAGCCCCGCGACCGTGGCGAGCCGTGCCATCGGCGAGCTGTTCATCACCGTCGGCGTCCTGATGCTGCTCTTCGTGACGTACCAGCTCTGGTGGACGAACATAAGAGCCCAGCAGCAGGCCGACGCCGCCCGCCGGCACCTGGAGGAGGACTGGGCGCGGGGCAAGGGCAGGCCGGGCGCCTTCGAGCCGGGCCAGGGCTTCGCGCTGCTGCACATCCCGAAGCTCGACGTCGTCGTGCCGGTCGCCGAGGGCATCGACAAGCACCGGGTCCTCGACCGCGGCATGGTCGGCCACTACAACAAGGGCCGCACGAAGACGCCGATGCCCGACGCCGACCCCGGCAACTTCGGCGTCGCCGGGCACCGCAACACCCACGGCGAGCCCTTCCGGTACATCAACCGGCTCGACCCGGGCGATCCGATCGTGGTCGAGACGCAGGACACGTACTACGTCTACAAGATGGCGAGCATCCTCCCGCAGACCAGCCCCGCGAACACGGCCGTCCTCGACACCGTCCCACCGGGTTCGGGCTTCACGAAACCCGGCCGCTACATCACACTGACCACCTGTACCCCTGAGTTCACGAGTAAGTACCGGATGATCGTGTGGGGCAAGATGGTCGAAGACCGGCCACGGGCCAAGGGAAAACCGGCCGCTCTGGTCGACTAGGGCGCCGGGAAGGCCACGACAGACGGGGCAGATGCAGTGGCAGCCACCACCGATCAGGACGAGCGGACCGACGGGTCCACGCCGGCGGACCCGCCGCGCCCGCGCGGCCGCGGCCGTGTCGCGACCGCGGTCAGCGTCTTCGGTGAACTGCTCATCACGGCAGGCCTGGTCCTCGGCCTCTTCGTCGTCTACTCGCTGTGGTGGACGAACGTCGTGGCGGACCGCGAGGCGAAGAAGCAGGGCGACCGCGTCCGCGACTACTGGGCGGACGGCCCCGGCTCCCTGAACACCAAGGACGGCATCGGCTTCCTGCACGTGCCGTCGATGACCGGCGGCGAGATCCTCGTCAAGAAGGGCACCGCCACCAAGACCCTCAACAACGGCGTCGCGGGCTACTACACCAAGCCCGTCAAGTCCGCCCTGCCGCAGGACAGGACGGGGAACTTCTCGCTGGCCGCGCACCGCGACGGCCACGGCGCGAAGTTCCACAGGATCGACAAGGTCGACGTGGGCGACCCGATCGTCTTCGAGTCCCGCGACAAGTGGTACGTGTACAAGGTCTACAAGACCCTCCCCGAGACGTCGAAGTTCAACATCCGCGTCCTCGACCCGGTCCCGAAGGAGTCGGGCGCGAAGAAGCCGGGCCGCTACATCACGCTCACGACCTGCACGCCGGTGTACACGTCCAAGTACCGCTACGTGGTCTGGGGCAAGCTGGAGCGCGTCGAGAAGGTCGACCACGACCGGACACCGCCGCCCGAGCTGACATAAGGCGCGCGTCGCACGCCTGCCGCACGGAAGAGCCCCGGGCCAAGATGTCCGAGGGCCGCCGCTTCCCCGAGCACTCCCCTGTTCTAGATTCGATCACGACCACTGTGATCGAGAGAATGTTGGGGGATGAACGTGAAGAAGACCACGCGGGCTGTCGGAGTCTGCGCGACCGCTTTGGCCCTGTCGGCTTTCCTGCCTACGACGGCGAACGCTGCCACCTTGACGGCGAGCTGCATGACCACCGGCGCCAACGGCTCCGTGCGGGTGCCGAACTTCCATGGCGCGACGGAGCGCATCCAGGTGGGTCTCACCGCGTATGACTCGAAGGCGGACGCAAAGCAGGCACGTGTCCGGCTGCTCACGAAGAACGCGAGCGGAAAGATCACATACTGGTCTTGGCACGCTGCCAAGGGTGGTAAGGGAACGCTCAAGAGCTGGAAGACACACGCCAAGGATGACCGAGGGATCTTCAATGTCGGTGTCCAGGTAGCCAGGTTCGACGGCAGCCACCTCGTCAACAGCTGTACTGACTGGTCCTGACGGGTCCAGGTCCCCCCGGGCCTGAGCGCGGAGAAACCCCGGTGCCACCTTCCAGTAGTGGCACCGGGGTTTCTCCGTCTCGTATGCCCTGTGCGTCAGTCCCGCTCGTGGCGGCCGAAGCCGGTCGCGCCCTCGATGAAGCCGCCGCCGCCTCCGTTGTCGCCGCCGCCCTGGTCGCCGCCGCCGGGGGTGCCCCCGCCGCCGCTGCCGACGGTCGTCAGGTTGACGGCGGTGCCGGGCTTGACCTTCTGGCCCGCGGACGGGAGGACGAGGACCACCGTGGCGTCGTCGTCCTGCGGGCCCGTGATGTTGCCGACGGACAGGTCCGCGTCCTCGATCGCGTCCCGGGCGTCGGACAGCTTCTGCCCGATGACGGACGGGACCTGGACGTCCTGCTCCTCTTCCTCTTCCTTGGGCTTCTTGGCGACCTGCACGTTGACGGTGGAGTTGGGTACGACCTGCGTGTTGGCCGAGGGAGTGGTCTGGATGACCTTGCCTTCCTCGACGCTGTCGCTTTCCACGTCGGAGCGGTTCGCGACGAGACCATTGGCCTCGATCTGCTTCTTCGCGGCTTCCCAGGTCTGTCCGGACACGTCGGGGACGGTGATCTTCTGCTGTTCCTTGGCGATGTACAAGGTGACGGTGCTGCCCTTTTGCACCTCGGTGCCGGTGACCGGGTCCTGCTCGAGCACCTTGCCCTCGGTCTCGGTGGAGATCCGCTGCTTCGTCTCGACGTTGAGCTGGTACTTGTCGCCTTCGAGCTTCTCGGTGGCCTCGCCCTCGTCCATGCCGAGGACACTCGGGACCGCCACCTTCGGCGCGCCGGTCGACACGACCACGTTGATCGTGTCGCCCTTCTCGACCTTCGTGCCCTCGGTCGGGGTCTGCGAGCAGATCTGGTTCTTCGGGTACTTCTCGCAGGGCTCGCGCTTGGAGACGGCGATCTTGAGGTCGACGTTCTTCGCCGACTGCTCGGCTTCCTTCACGGTCTCGCCGACGAAGTTCGGGGCCTTCTTCTCGTCGGAGGCGTCCTTCCCGGTGAACGCCCACTTGCCGATCAGTATCGCGCCCACCAGGACGAGGACGCCCGCGACGACCAGCAGGACCGTCGAGGTGCTGCTCTTCTTCTGGCGGCCGCGCCGGCCGTTCTCGTCGTAGCCGTAGCCGCCGTCGTCCGGGTTGACCGGGGGCATCATCGACGTCTGGCCCTGGCCGTGGGCGCCGTTCTGCGGGCGCAGCATGGCCGTGGCCTGGTCACCGTAGTCGCCGCCCTGGCCGCCGTAGCCGACGGCGCCCATCGCGGCGGTCGCGGCGACGGGCTGGCCGTCGAGGCAGGCCTCGATGTCGGCGCGCATCTCGTCGGCCGACTGGTAGCGGTAGTCGGGGTCCTTGGTGAGCGCCTTGAGGACGATCGCGTCCATCTCGGGCGTGATCTCGTTGTCGAAGACGCTCGGCGCCTGCGGCTCCTCGCGCACGTGCTGGTAGGCCACCGCGACCGGGGAGTCGCCGACGAAGGGGGGCCGTACGGTCAGCAGCTCGTACAGGAGGCAGCCGGTCGAGTAGAGGTCGGAGCGGGCGTCGACCTGCTCGCCCTTGGCCTGCTCCGGCGAGAGGTACTGCGCGGTGCCGATGACGGCCGCGGTCTGCGTCATCGTCATGCCGGACTCGCCCATCGCGCGGGCGATGCCGAAGTCCATGACCTTGACCTGGCCGTTGCGCGTCAGCATGACGTTCGCGGGCTTGATGTCGCGGTGCACGATCCCGCTGCGGTGCGAGTACTCCAGCGCCTGGAGGATGCCGATGGTCATCTCCATGGCGCGCTCGGGCAGCAGCTTGCGCCCGGAGTGCAGCAGCTCGCGCAGTGTCGAGCCGTCGACGTACTCCATGACGATGTACGGGATGGAGACCCCGTCGACGTAGTCCTCGCCGGTGTCGTAGACCGCGACGATCGCGGGATGGTTGAGCGAGGCGGCCGACTGGGCCTCACGGCGGAACCGGGCCTGGAACGACGGGTCGCGGGCCAGGTCCACCCGCAGCGTCTTCACCGCCACGGTGCGGCCGAGGCGGGTGTCGTGCGCGAGGTAGACCTCCGCCATCCCGCCGCGGCCGAGCACCTGGCCCAGCTCGTACCGGCCGCCGAGGCGACGCGGCTCTTCCATAGCTATTCCAGCCCTCTCCGTCGGTCCCGACCGCACCGTGTTGCGCGGTCCGGCGGTGTGCTGTCCGGGCATACCGTACCCGGATCGCCTAACGTGACCCGGCCGCAACCGTCACCCGATACAGGACCGGTATCGCTACGTGCACCGATGGGGAGTGGCCGTGACATGGGTCACTTCTTGCTGTCGAGGACCGCCTTCATCACGTCCCTCGCGATGGGCGCCGCGAGACCGCCGCCGGAGATGTCGTCCCGGGCGGCGTCGCTGTCCTCGACGACCACGGCGACCGCGACCGGGGAGCCCGAGTCGGTCTTGGCGTAGCTGATGAACCACGCGTACGGGTTCTTGCTGTTGTTCAGACCGTGCTGGGCCGTACCGGTCTTGCCGCCGACAGTGACGCCGGGGATCTTGGCCTTGGTTCCCGTGCCCTCTTCCACGACGGTCTGCATCATGTCCTGGAGCTTCTGCGCGTTCTCCTTGGACAGCGGCTTGCCCATCTCCTTCGGCGAGTGCTTCTCGACCACGTCGAGGCTCGGCGCCTGGAGCGAGTTGACCATGTACGGCTCCATGAGCGTGCCGTCGTTGGCGATCGCGGCGGTCACCATCGCCATCTGCAGCGGCGTGGCGGCCGTCTCGAACTGGCCGATGGACGACAGCGCGGTCTGCGGCTTGTCCATGTCCTTGGGGAAGACGGAGGCGTTGGAGCGGACCGGGACGAACTGCTCCTCGTTGAAGCCGAACTCCTCCGCCGTCTCCAGCATCTTGTCCTTGCCGAGGTCCGCGCCGATCTTGCCGAAGACCGTGTTGCAGGACACCCGCAGCGCCTGGCGCAGCGAGGCGTTCTTGCAGGGGATGGGGCCCTCGTTCTTCAGCTCGGTACGGGTGTCGGGCATCACCCAGGGCAGCGGCGAGCGCGTCTTGGAGTCGATGTCCGTGTACAGGCCGTGCTCCAGGGCCGCGGCGGCCGTGACGACCTTGAAGGTGGAGCCGGGCGGGTAGGTCTCGCGCAGGGCCCGGTTCAGCAGCGGCTTGTCGGGGTCCTTGTCGAGCCTGCCGAAGGTCTCGGCCTCCTTGTTCGTGTTCCCCGCGAAGCTGGAGGGGTCGTACGACGGCGTGGAGGCCAGCGCCAGGATCGCGCCCGTCTGCGGGTCGATCGCGGCGACGGCGCCCTTGCCGCGGCCCTTCAGGCCGTTGTACGCGGCCTTCTGCGCGGCGGCGTTCAGCGTCGTGACGACGTTGCCGCCCTCCTTCTTCTTGCCGGTCAGCATGTCGAGGCTGCGGCGGAAGAAGAGCCGGTCGTCGTTGCCGGTGAGGATGCGGTCCTCGATGGACTCGATCTGCGTGGCGCCTATGCGCTGCGAGGCGAAGCCGGTGACCGGGGACCACATGGGCCCGTTCTTGTACGTGCGCTTGTACTTGAAGTCGTCGCCGTCGACCTTCTTGGAGCCCGTGATCGGGTTGCCGTCGACGATGATGTCGCCGCGCGGCTGCGCGTACCGCTCGATGGGCACGCGGCGGTTCATGTCGTGCTCGGCGAGGTGGTCGGCCTTCACGTACTGGAGCCAGTTGTCACGGACGAGCAGCGCGAGGACGAGCAGCCCGCAGAAGACAGCGATGCGGCGCAGGGGCTTGTTCACGGCCGTACCACCTGGGTCATCTCGGCGTCGGGGTTGGGGGCGGGGGACGGGGCCGGGCGGCGCGCGGTGTCGCTGATGCGCAGCAGGATGCCGACGAGCGCCCAGTTGGCGATCACGGAGGAACCGCCGTACGCGATGAACGGCATCGTCATACCGGTCAGCGGGATCAGGCCCATCACACCGCCGGCGACGACGAACACCTGGATCGCGAACGCGCCGGACATGCCGATCGCGAGCAGCTTGCCGAAGGGGTCGCGGGCGGCGAGCGCCGTGCGCACACCGCGCTCCACGATCAGGCCGTAGATCAGCAGGATCGCCATCACGCCGGCGAGGCCCAGCTCCTCGCCGTACGTGGCGAGGATGAAGTCGGAGTTGGCGGCGAAGCCGATGAGGTCGGAGTGGCCCTGGCCGAGGCCGCTGCCGAGGGTGCCGCCGGAGCCGAACGCCATCATCGACTGGGCGATCTGGTCGGTGCCCGTCTGCGCGATGACCTCCTTGGAGAAGGGGTCCAGCCAGGCGTCGACACGCACCTTCACGTGCGGCTCGAAGGAGGCCACGGTGACGGCGCCCACGGCGGACATCAGCAGACCGAACACGATCCAGCTGGTGCGCTCCGTGGCGACGTACAGCATCACGACGAACATGCCGAAGAACAGCAGCGACGTACCGAGGTCGGTCTCGAAGACCAGGATCAGGATGGACATCGCCCACACGGCCAGGATCGGGCCGAGGTCACGCCCGCGCGGCAGGTACAGGCCCATGAAGCGGCGGCTGGCGAGCGCGAGCGCGTCGCGCTTGACCATCAGGTAGCCCGCGAAGAACACCGCGATGACGATCTTGGCGAACTCGGCGGGCTGGATGGAGAAGCCGCCGACCTGGATCCAGATCTTGGCGCCGTAGATGTTCTTGCCGAGGCCCGGCACGAGCGGGAGCAGCAGCAGTCCGATCGCGGCGACCATCGAGATGTACGTGTACCGCTGCAGGACGCGGTGGTCCTTGAGGAACAGCATCACGACGACGAACAGGGCGATGCCGATCGCCGAGTACAGGAGCTGCTTCGGCGCGGCGGGGCTGAACGCCCCGAAGGAGGCCTTGGCCATCTGCTGCAGCTTCTCGGACTGGTCGAGGCGCCAGATCACCACCAGGCCGAGCCCGTTCAGCAGCGTGGCCAGCGGCAGCAGCAGCGGGTCGGCGTACGGCGCGAACTTGCGCACCACCAGGTGCGCGACGCCCGCGAGGAGGCCGAGTCCGAGGCCGTAGCCGAGCATGCCCGGGGGCAATTCGCCGGAGATGGCGAGGCCCACGTTCATATAGGCGAACAGCGGGATGACGACGGCGAACACCAGGAGCGCGAGCTCGGTGTTGCGCCGGCTCGGCGCGCCGATGGCGCCGATCGTCGACGTGTGTGTAGTGCTACTGCTCATGGCGTGCAGGGGCCCCCAACGGCTGCTTACTGCTTACCGCACTGCGGGACCAGCTTCTGCTCTTCTTCGGAGAGGCTGGGGCCGGGTGTGGGAGTCGGTGCGGTGGTGGACTTGGACTTGTCGTCCTTGGCGTTCTTGTCGTCGCCAGGAGCGGTCGGAGTGCCGGTGGCGGTCGGCGCGCCGGTGGCGTTCGGAGTGCCCGGAGCGGCGGGAGCACCGGTGGGCGCGGGCTTCACGGTCAGGGTCTGGCTCGTCAGACCGCCCGCCTCGCCCTCGTCCTCACCCGGCTTGGCACTGGGCTTGGCGTCGCTCTCCGCGCGCTCCCTGTTCTCCCGCTCGATCTTGCGCCGCTCGGCGTTCTTCTTGCACGCCGACGCCTGCAGACCCAGCTCCTCGATCTTGCTCTGGGCGTCGTCGAGGCTGTCCTCCTCGATCGTCGCCTCGACCTGCTTGCGCTGGTACGACGGCAGGTACTTGAGTTCGATCTCGGGGTGGTCCTTCTCGACCTTGGACAGGCTCACCCAGGCCAGGTCCTGGTCGATGCCGCGGTAGAGCGCCACGTGTTCGTCCTTCGCGCCCACGTAGTACTGGTTCTGCGTCCAGCGGTAGCCCCCGTAGAGGCCGCCGCCGACGACGGCGAGCGCGAGCGCCGTGTACAGGGATCTCTTGAGCCACTTGCGGCCGCCGCCGGGCTTCACGAAGTCCTCGTCGCCGTACGCCCCGAAGGAGCCCTCCGGCGCGTACTCCGGGCTGTCGCCGCTGCCGGGCGGGCCGAAGCCGCCGGAGGACGGCGGCGCCGGGCGGCCGAGGCCGGAGGCGCGGCCCGCCGGGGTCTGCATGGCCCCGCCGTCGCTCGTCTGGAGCTGGTTCTCGGCGACCGCGCCGACCACCACCGGGGTGTCGGAGAGCTGGCCCGCGAGGGTGTCGCCGGTGTCGATGTCCAGGACGTCGGCGACGATCACCGTGATGTTGTCCGGGCCACCGCCGCGCAGCGCGAGCTGGATGAGCTCCTGCACGGTCTCCTGGGGGCCCTGGTAGCTCGCGAGCGTGTCCTCCATCGTCTGGTGCGACACGACGCCGGAGAGGCCGTCGGAGCAGATCAAGTACCGGTCGCCGGCGCGAACTTCGCGGATGGAGAGATCGGGCTCCACGTGGTCGCCGCTGCCGAGGGCGCGCATCAGCAGCGAGCGCTGCGGGTGCGTGGTCGCCTCCTCCTCGGTGATGCGGCCCTCGTCGACGAGCCGCTGCACCCAGGTGTGGTCCTGCGTGATCTGCGTGAGGACGCCGTCCCGCAGCAGGTACGCGCGCGAGTCGCCGACGTGGACGAGCCCGAGCCGCTGGCCGGTCCACAGCAGGGCGGTGAGCGTCGTGCCCATGCCCTCGAGCTGCGGGTCCTCCTCGACCATGAGGCGCAGCTGGTCGTTGGCGCGCTGCACGGCGGAGCCGAGCGAGGTGAGGATGTCCGAGCCCGGGACGTCGTCGTCGAGGGTGACGAGCGTCGAGATCACCTCGGAGCTGGCGACCTCGCCCGCGGCCTGGCCGCCCATGCCGTCGGCGATGGCGAGGAGACGCGGACCGGCGTAACCGGAGTCCTCGTTCCCCTCCCGGATCATGCCTTTGTGCGATCCGGCGGCGAAACGCAGTGACAGACTCATGCGCACCTCGCCCGTCGGCTCCGGGTACATCCGCACGGTGCCCACCCTCCGGTCGGGAGCGCGCTGGCGTCCTGTGTCTGGACCGCGTCGGCTCGCTCGCTCCGCTCGCTCATTGTCGTACTACTTCCGCAGCTCGATGACGGTCTTGCCGATGCGGATCGGCGCGTTCAGCGGAACGGGCGTCGGGGTGGTCAGGCGGGTCCGGTCGAGATAGGTGCCGTTGGTGGACCCGAGGTCCTCGACGATCCACTGGCCGTCACGGTCCGGGTAGATCCTGGCATGCCTGCTGGAGGCGTAGTCGTCGTCCAGCACGATGGTCGAGTCGTGCGCCCGGCCCAGGGTGATCGTCTGTCCCTGCAGGGCGACGGTCGTACCCGTGAGCGTGCCCTCCGAGACGACCAGCTTCGTGGGGGCGCCCCGGCGCTGGCGGCCCCCGCCGGACTGGCGCCCGCCGCCCTGCTGGCGCTGCTGCGGCGGCGGCGCCGCGGCGGCCTGCCGGGCGGCCTGGCGGCCGCCCTCCCGGCGCGCGCCGCGCTGGGTGACGCGCGTACCGAACAGGTCGCTGCGGATGACCTGGACGGCCACGATCACGAACAGCCACAGAACGGCCAGGAAACCCAGCCGCATGACCGTCAGGGTCAGCTCTGACATTGCCCCCGCTTCACCCTTCGGCTTGCCGGTAAATGATGGTGGTACTGCCCACGACGATCCGCGAGCCGTCGCGGAGCGTAGCGCGGGTGGTGTGCTGCCCGTCTACCACGATGCCGTTGGTAGACCCGAGATCCTGGATCGTCGAGGGCGTTCCGGTCCGGATCTCACAGTGCCGGCGCGATACGCCGGGGTCGTCGATCCGCACATCGGCGTCGGTGCTGCGTCCCAGCACCAGCGTCGGGCGGGAGATCTGGTGGCGATTGCCGTTGATCTCAATCCAGCGCCGTACTTGTGTGCCCGGCAGGGCGCCGGGGCCCGGCCCCTGCGGGCGGCCCGCGGCCGCGCCGGGAGGCGGTGCGGCAGGCATGGGAGGAGCGCCCGAGGGGCCCTGCGGGAAGCCGGAGCCCCCCGCGCGGCCCTGGCCCGCGCTCGTGGGTCCGCCGCCGGGGCCCGCCGGGCCGCCGGACACGGGGTCGGGAGTCTGCGAGGTGCTGGACGCGAGCGTGCGGCTGCGCACCCGGTACAGGCCGGTGTCGAGGTCCTCGGCCTTCTCCAGGTGGACCTTGATGGGCCCCATGAAGCTGTAGCGCTGCTGCTTCGCGTACTCGCGCACCATGCCGGACAGCTCGTCGCCGAGCTGCCCGGAGTAGGGGCTCAGGCGCTCGAAGTCGGGGGCGCTGAGCTCCACGATGAAGTCGTTCGGGACGACGGTCCGCTCGCGGTTCCAGATCGTCGCGTTGTTGTCGCACTCGCGCTGCAGGGCACCGGCGATCTCGACGGGCTGGACCTCGGACTTGAACACCTTGGCGAAGGTGCCGTTGACCAGACCTTCGAGTCGCTGCTCGAACTTCTTCAGGACTCCCATGGGGCACCTCCTCCGTCGTTGTCATCCTCGTACTGCTTACTGATCGTATCCACGCGCCGGGAAATCAGCTGGTTCCCCCTGTCTGCCCAGACCACGAGTGTCGCCTCTCACAAGGCATGCCCGCACCGCCCTTCCGGGATCCTCCGGGATCGTTCAGGGTTCCACCGGACGCGCACCAGGGTCCTGCCCGGCATCTGCCCGGGTCTTCGCTGGTGATCCACGGTGCTCCTCCGTCGACCTTCAGGGATCTTTCAGGGGCTCCTTCGGGAACCGCCGGGGGCGCTTCCCGACCAGGGGTCCGGCGTACCGGCACCTGGCGTCCGACGTGCCGGCTCCGGGTGTCCGGGGCCGGGTGTCCGGGCCGGGCGTCGACGTCCGGCCCGGGCGTCCTGACCTCGGTGTCCGGGGTGGCCCATAGGTGTCCCGCTGTGGTGCTCCCGTCCGGTGCCCGGGTCCGGTGCTCCCGGCCCGGCCGGTGTCCCGGTGCGGGGCTGCCGCTCGGACTCCGCGGTTCCGGTCCTTCCGCGCTCGCTCGCTCCTGCCTCGCCTTCCGCTCTTCCTTCCGCCGTGGTCGCTTCCTGGTCCCGGCCGCTGGTGCGGCGGGGCCCGAGCCTGCGCGGGCGGATGCCCGGGCCTGCTGGGCCTGCGCGGGTCGGGTCAGGCCTCGCGCTCAGCCTGCTCCGGGTCCTGCTCGGGTGGTGCTGGGGGTGGTGCTGGGGTGCTGCTCGGGCCCTGCTCGGATCCGCGCGGCCCGCCGGCCCAGTCCTGGGCGCCGGGCACGGTGTTCCCGCAGGGTTCCCGTACAGGTACCCGCCCATGTCCTCGCCGGACATCTCGGGCCCGTGCGGGCCGGGTCGGGTTCCTCTTTACCAGGGATCGTAGAGGGGCTCTGAAGACAGTGTCCCGCACGTGCCCGTGGACCTTGGAGGAGGACTTGACGGGTGGCTTAGTTGCGTCTGGCAGCAGGTTGCCGGTGGGGGTGCCCGACGGGGCCGTGCGGCGCCTGGCGGGTGCCGGGCGGGGGTGGGGGAAGTCACGGCGGAGCACGAGGTGTGAGGTGTGTGCGGGGTGTGTGGGGGCGGGCGTGGCGGGTGCGCCGGATGGGGTGGTGGGGAGTGAGCGGTGCCTTCTGGCTCGGGGGGAGGGCCTGCGTGGGAGTGGCTGAGTGGGGCTGTGGTGCGGGCCGAGGGTGGGGGCTTTGGGTGGGGTCGCGCTGAGGGGTGGTGCCCTGAGGGGTGGGGGGGGGGTGTGCGGCTGGGGGCGCGTACGGCTGGAGGCGTACGGGGCGTGGGGCTCGGCTGAGAGCTGTGGGGCTGCGGGGAGGTGGCATAGGCGCCTGGGGTGGGGACTGTGGGGCTGAGGTGGTTGCGGAGGCTGGGAGGTCTCTTGGGTTCGCGGGAGCGGAAGCCGGGGGGAGGGGGCGGCTCGGGTCCCCGCGCAGGTGCCCGCACATACGGATGTGAATCCACCCTCCGCAGCGTGCTAATCTTCTGGATGTCGGCAGGCGCTCGCACCACACAGTGAGAGACCCAAAGACAACACCCATGCGCGGGTGGCGGAATAGGCAGACGCGCTGGATTCAGGTTCCAGTGCCCGAAAGGGCGTGGGGGTTCAACTCCCCCCTCGCGCACCAAGTGAGACCCCAGTTCATCTGGGGTCTTTCTTTTTTCTCCAGCTCTCTTTCACGGCTGGTCGCCGCGGTGCGATCGGCTGCGATGGTGCTCGGCTGGCGGGTGGGCGTGTGGCGTGCGGGTGCGCGGGCGTTCCTTCGGGGGTGGCTCGCGGCTGCGCCCAGGCCCTCGTCCGTGTCCGTGCCGATGCCCGGGGCCATGCTTCCCGTGACATCTGTGTCCGGATGCCGATGCCGACGCCGACTGCTTACGACTCTCGCGGGGCATGCGGGAGTCGTGATGTATGTCACCGCCCGGCTCGTGACGGCGGTCGGCCGGAGTTATCCACAGGCTCTGACGGGGATTCGTCCGCGGCGGTACGGTCGATGGCAGTTGATGTTCGCGACGCCACTCGCCGGCGCGGGGCGGATCTGCCTCGGCCGGGGTGTGTCGGCAAGAGCTGCGCGGACACCGGAACCGGGGGGCGATGGCCGTGACTGAGACAACTGACACATCAGGTACGGGCGGACGGGCCACGGCAGGGGGCGACGCTGAGGGCGCGGGCGCCGCAGCGGCCGACGCACCCGGCGGACGGAGCTCCGGCGCGGCGGTGCCGGGCCCGCGTGAAGCGCGTGACGCCTGGCGGCTGCCCCACGTGGAGGGCTTCGCTCGCCACCCCGGGCTCGGCGGGGCGGAGCACGCGAGGCCCAAGCAGGAGGGCAAGGCCCTGCGGGCGGGGGTACCGCGCTCCGCGCACGCGCGGTTCGTGCCGGACGACCACCGGCCCGACCCGCTCTCCGTCCTGGAGGAGACCAACAGGGGCCGGCTCCCGGAGCTCGCCCCGATCCGTACGGGCCGGATGGCCGCGACGCCGTTCGCCTTCCTGCGCGGGGCGGCCGGGCTCATGGCCCACGACCTCGCGCGCACTCCCGTCACCGGCATCGGCGCACAGATCTGCGGCGACGCCCACGCGGCCAACTTCGGTCTGTACGGGGACGCGCGCGGCGGCCTCATCATCGATCTGAACGACTTCGACGAAACCGCCCACGGCCCCTGGGAGTGGGACGTAAAACGGCTGGCCGCCTCCCTCGTGCTCGCAGGCCGCCAGGCGGGTGCCACCGAGGACGCCTGCAAGGAAGCCGCCTACGACGCCGTCGGCGCGTACCGCCGCACGATGCGCCTGCTCGCCAAGCTCCCGGTCCTCGACGCCTGGAACGCGATCGCCGACGAGGAACTGGTCTCCCACACCGACGCGCGCGACCTGCTCGGCACCCTCGACCGGGTCGCGCAGAAGGCCCGGCAGAACACGAGCGCCCGCTTCGCGGCCAAGTCGACCGAGCCGGTCGAGGGTGCGGGGGACGGCCACGACGGCGTCACACCCCGGCGCTTCGTCGACGCCCCGCCGGTCCTGCGGCGCATACCGGACGCCGAGGCGGCGGCGGTCGCCCTCGCCCTGGGCGAGTACCGGAACACGCTGTCCGAGGACCGCCTCCCCCTGCTCGCGCGGTACGCGATCCAGGACGTGGCGTTCCGCGTCGTCGGCACCGGAAGCGTCGGCCTGCGGTCGTACGTGGTGCTGCTCCTCGACCACCGGGGTGAACCGCTGGTGCTCCAGGTCAAGGAGGCGTGCCCCTCGGCGCTGCTGCCCCATCTACCCGCGGTCGGCTTCACGGCGCAGGAGGTCGTCCACGAGGGCCGGAGGGTGGTGCGCGGCCAGAAGCGAATGCAGGTGGTCAGCGACTTCCTGCTCGGCTGGACCACGATCGCCGGGCGCCCCTTCCAGGTACGGCAGTTCCGCAACCGCAAGGGCAGCGTCGACCCGGCCGCACTGGCTCCCGACCAACTGGACGACTACGGCCGTATGACCGGCGCCCTCCTGGCCCGCGCGCACGCCCACAGCGCGGATCCGCGCCTCATCGCCGGGTACTGCGGCAAGAACGACGAACTGGACGAGGCCATGGCCGACTTCGCGGTGGCGTACGCCGACCGTACGGAGGCGGACCACGCGCTGCTGGTCACCGCCGTCCGGGAGGGGCGCGTCGCGGCTGAGACGGGGGTGTGAGGGGGGTGTGAGAGAAACGGAGAGGCGCGGGGCCGCCGGCGTTCGGGCTCTGGGCACGGTGGCGCCCGGCCCGTGTCCTACGCTGGGCAGGTGACGACCCCGGAAGCCGAGCAAGCACAGGACGAGACGCCCGAGGGCGTGCCGCAGGCCGGCGGCGCCCGGCCCGAGGAGCGGCTCGAGAAGGCTGTGCGGGCGGCTGAGCAGGCGTTGATCGAGTACGAGATCGCGGTGGAGACGTTCCGGGTCGAGGTGGAGAACTTCTCCCGGCTGCACCACCAGAAGCTCGGCCCCATGTACGCCCGCCTCGACGAGCTGGACGCGCTGATCGCCGAGGCCGTCGCGGCACGGTCCGGCGACCCGGAGGACCGGCGCAAGGCGGAGGAGGCCCGGGCGCGGGTCCTGCCGATACCGGGCGTGGACGAGCTGTTCCACGGCTGGATGGACGGCGACGGGCTGCCGCCCGAGGCCGCCGCGATGCTGACCGATCAGTCGGTGCGGCCGCCGCAGCGGGTGCGGCCCAGTGACGAGGCGCGCAAGCTCTACCGCGAGCTGGTCCGCAAGGCCCACCCCGACCTCGCGCAGGACGACCAGGAGCGGGAGCGGCGGGACGCGTTCATCGCGCGGGTGAACACCGCGTACGGCCGTGGTGACGAGGCGCTGCTGCGCGAGCTGCACGAGGAGTGGGACGCGGGGCCGGTGCCGGACGAGCGGCGGCCCACCCCCGGCGAGGAGCTGTACGCGCGGCTCGAGTGGCTCGCGCAGCGCAAGGAACTCCTGTCGGTGGTCGCGCGTGAGCTGGAGGAGAGCGCGATCGGCGCGATGCTGAAGCTGGCGCCGGACGACCCGGACCGGCTCCTCGACGAGATCGCCGAGCAACTGCTGGCCCAGGTGGCGGAGCGCGAGGCGGAACTGGAGCGGTTGCAGGCCGCGTGACGTGGCGCGGCGTGCGCCGGGTCGCAGAGTGGGTGGCTTCTGGGTGCCGGGCCGGATGGTGGGTGGCGTGGATGCCTGCCGGGGGCGAGGGCTGCGGGGGTGAGGGCTGTGCGGGGTTCGAGGGGGCGGCTCGGCTGGTTCCGGGTGGTCGGGCCGGGGCGGGGTGGTGGGGTCGGGTAGCGTCGGTGGCATGCAATTCGGTTCTGGTGTGCCCACGGTCACGGTCGCTGATCTCTCCGACGGAGACTTCCTGCTCGACGTCCGCGAGGACGACGAGTGGCAGGCCGGTCACGCGGCGAACGCGCTGCACATTCCGATGAGCGAGTTCACCGCGCGTTTCGGTGAGTTGACGGAGGCGGCGCCCCAGGACGGCAAGGTGCACGTGATCTGCCGGTCCGGGGGGCGTTCGGCGCAGGTGACGATGTACCTCGCCCAGCAGGGCTTCGACGCCGTCAACGTGGACGGCGGCATGCAGGTCTGGGAGGCCTCCGGCAAGCCGGTCGTCGACGACAAGGGCCAGCCGGGCACCGTGATCTAGGGCGTCGGCGCGGTCGCAGGACGCCTCCCTGGTCTGCCACGGGCGGCGCCCGCGTTGGCCGGGCACCGGGCACCGGCGTGCTCCTGGAGGCGTCGGCCGGGCCTTCGCGTTCGTAGGGCGCTACCGCGCGATGCTCCGCGTATGGTGTGGTGCCCGCCCCGGGCGCTCAGGGCTCATGGCTTGCCCAGGTCCCCTCGCGGGGCCCGTGGGGCCCCGCTCCGTCAGCCAGGGGCGTGGGCGGAGAGGATCTCGCCGAGGGCCTCCTCATGGGCTGCCGCGGGGCCCAGGGAGAGCTCCAGGTACTTGGCCCAGGCGTGGTAGCGGTGCAGGGGGTAGTCGGTGTCCGCGCCCAGGCCGCCGTGCAGGTGCTGCGCGGTCTGGACGACGCGGCGTACGCCGTCCGACGCCCATGTCTTGGCCACGGCTACGTCCGCGGCGACGGGCAGCGGACCGCCGTTGCCCAGGGGAGTGGCGTCCGGCGTGCTGAGTCGCCAGGCGGCCTGCCAGAGGGTGGCTTCCATGGCACGCAGGTCGATGTAGCGGTCGGCGGCTTGCACCGCGACGGCCTGGAAGGTGGCGATGGGGTGGCCGAACTGCTCCCGTTTGCCGGTGTATTCGCTGGTCATCCGCAGTACCTCGGTGCCGAGGCCCAGGGCGAGCGCGCAGGTGCCCGTCGCGAGCAGGTGGCGCAGGACGTCCCAGGCTCCGTCGGCGGTGACGAGGTCGTGGCCCGGGACGCGCACCGCGTCCAGGCGCAGCTCGCCGAGGCGTTCGCCGTGGGTGGAGAACTGGTCGGCGATGCTCAGACCGGGAACGGCGCGGGGCACGACGGCGAGAACGGCACCGCCCTCCGGCGCGGTGGCCGGTACCAGGACGAAGTCAGCGTTGTGTGCCCAGGGCACGGCGGTCTGGGTGCCGTCGAGCAGCCAGTCGGGGCCGTCGGGCCGGGCGGCGACGGCGAGTTCGGCTCCGTCGTGGCCCGTGCGCCCGTGCGCGGCGACGGTCAGGACGACGTCACCACGAGCGGTCGGCGGGAGGAGCCGCCGTTTCAACTCCGCGCTGCCATGAGCCTGTACGGTGCAGGCGGCCGCACTCGACTCCAGGAGCGGGACGCGAGCGAGGACCTTCGCGGATTCGCGCAGCACCAGGCAGAGCGCGATGGCGTCGAGGCCCGAACCACCGTACTCGGGAGCGAGGAGCAGGCTGAGCAGGTCGGCGTCCGCCAGCCTGGCCCACAAGGCACGGTCGAAGTCCTCGGCGACGGCGCCGGGGGTGAGGGACGGGCTCGGCACACCGTCCGGCGCGACGTCGGCGAAGAGGGCCTTCGCCGCTTCGAGCGCCGCCTGCTGTTCCTCGGTGAAGGTGAAGTCCACTGCACGTCCTTCCCGCCCGGCCTGTCCGTGCCCGTCCGTCCTGCCGCCCCGCGCACGGGAGCTGACGGGGCGTCAAGGTAGAACAGGTCTCAGAAGAAGGGAACAGGCGGGCGGGGGGTGCTCAGCGGTCGAAGTCCAGCTCCACCTTGTCCGTGGTGGGGTGGGACTGGCAGGCCAGGACGTACCCCGCCTCGGTCTCCTCCGGCTCCAGCGCGAAGTTACGGTCCATCCGCACTTCACCGGAGACCTTGAAGGCGCGGCAGGTGCCGCACACCCCGCCCTTGCAGGCGAAGGGCGCGTCCGCGCGGTTGCGCAGCACCGTGTCGAGCAGCGACTCACCGGCCTGGACCGGCCAGGTGCCGGAGCGGCCGTCGAGGGTGACGGTGACCGTGCTGTGCTCGGGCGTCGGGAGGGGCGCCGAGGCCGTCGGAGCGGCGTCGACGTGGAAGATCTCCTCGTGGATACGGCGGCGGTCCACGCCGAGGGACCGCAGGGTCCGCTCCGCGCTCTGCACCAGGCCGTACGGACCGCACAGGAACCAACCGTCCACCTCGGCGACCGGCAGCAGCGCGGGCAGCAACTGGGTGAGCCGCTCCTGGTCGAGCCGCCCGGAGGTGAGCCCGGCCTGCTGTTCCTCCCGGGAGAGCACCGTCACGAGCTGGAACCGGTCCGGCCAGCGGTCCTTGAGGTCGGCGACCTCCTCCAGGAACATCGTGGACGCGGCGGTGCGGTCGCTGCGGACGAGGCAGAACGCGGCGCGCGGCTCGCGCTCCAGAAGCGTGGTGACGATGGAGAGCACCGGGGTGATGCCGCTGCCGCCGACCACCGCCGCGTACCGCCCGGGCGCGGGGTCCAGGGTGAAGCGGCCCGCCGGGGTCATCACCTCCAGCTCGTCGCCCGCGGCTATCTCCTTGTGCGCGTACGTGGAGAAGGCGCCGCCGTCCACCACGCGCACGCCGACCCGCAGCGTCCGTGGCTCCCCGGTGGCTCCCGGAGCGGGCGCCGGCGAGCAGATGGAGTACGTACGGCGGATCTCCACGCCGTCCACGACGCGGCGCAGGGCGAGGTGCTGGCCGGGGTCGTAGCGGTACTCCTCGCGGAGGGGTTCCGGGACGTCGAAGGTGAGGGCCACGGAGTCGTCGGTGAGCTGCTCGACGGCCGCCACGCGCAGCGGATGGAAGCGCGCCATCACAGCTCCTTGAAGTGGTCGAAGGGTTCGCGGCAGGTCACGCAGCGGCGCAGCGCCTTGCAGGCCGTGGACGAGAAGCGGCTGAGCAGTTCGGTGTCGGTGGAGCCGCAGTGCGGGCAGCGGACCGTGAGGGTGAGCGGCACGGGGCCGTCGGCGGTGTGCGGGCGGGGCGGGGCGATGCCGAACTCGGCCAGTTTGCGGCGGCCCTCGGCGCTGATGTCGTCCGTGGACCAGGCCGGGGAGAGCACCGTGCGCACCTGGACGTCGGCCATGCCGTGCTCGTGCAGGACCCGCTCTATGTCCGCGGTCATGGCCTCGATCGCGGGGCAGCCGGTGTACGTCGGCGTCAGCTCGACCTCGACGCGGCTCGGCCCGCTGACGCGCACCCCGCGCACCACGCCCAGCTCCGCGAGGGTCAGGACGGGCAGCTCGGGGTCGGGCACCGAGCCGGCCAGGGCGCGGAGCCGCTCCTCCAGGGGGGTGGGCGCGGTGGTCACCATGACGCCCCCGGGTGGCTGCGGTGCAGGTGCTGCATCTCGGCGAGCATCCGCCCGAAGGACTCCGTGTGCAGGCCCTCGCGCCCGGCGCCCGCGGCCCAGGCCCCGGCCTGCGGGCCCTCCGGGACGGTCAGCGTCGCCTTCCGGATGACGGAGGTGACCGTGGCCGTCCACTCGGTGCGCAGGGCCTCCCCGTCGACGTCCAGGCCCGGCACCGGCCGGAACAGCTCGCCGGTGAACCGCCACAGCGCGTCGAGGCCGCGCTGCATCCGCTCGTGGCTCTCGGCCGTGCCGTCGCCGAGCCGGAGCGTCCACTGCTCGGCGTGGTCGCGGTGGTAGGCGACTTCCTTGACGGCCTTCGCGGCCAGGGGCGCCAGCTCGCTCTCCGTGGTGGCCAGCCGGTCGTACAACAGGCCTTGGTAGACGGAGAAGTAGAGCTGGCGGGCGATGGTGTGGGCGAAGTCGCCGTTCGGCTGCTCGACCAACTGGACGTTGCGGAAGGCGCGCTCCTCGCGCAGGTACGCCAGCTCGTCCTCGTCGCCGGCCAGGGACAGCAGGACCCGGGCCTGGCCGAGGAGGTCCAGGGCGATGTTCGCCAGGGCGACCTCCTCCTCGAGCACGGGGGCGTGCCCCGCCCACTCGCCCAGGCGGTGGGAGAGCACCAGTGCGTCGTCGCCGAGGGCGAGGGCCGCGACGTGGGCCGTGCGGGGTGCGGTGGTCACAGGTGCTGCACCCCTTCCGGGATGTCGTAGAACGTCGGGTGGCGGTACGGCTTGTCGGCGGCCGGGTCGAAGAAGGCGTCCTTCTCGTCCGGCGAGGAGGCGGTGATCGCGGCGGACGGCACCACCCAGAGGGAGACACCCTCGCTCCGGCGCGTGTACAGGTCACGGGCGTTGCGCAGGGCCATCTCGGCGTCCGGGGCGTGCAGGCTGCCCGCGTGCGTGTGCGAGAGGCCGCGGCGCGAGCGCACGAACACTTCCCACAGCGGCCATTCGGTCGAGTTGCTCATGCGGTCGCCTCCCCGTGAGTGCCGGGCGTCGCGGGCCGGCGGTCCTTGTCGTGGTCGCTGTGCTTGGCGGCGTACGCGGCGGCCGCCTCGCGCACCCACGCGCCTTCCTCGTGGGCCCGCCTGCGCTGGGTCAGCCGCTGTTCGTTGCACGGGCCGTTGCCCTTGAGGACCGCCCAGAACTCGCTCCAGTCGATGGCGCCGAAGTCGTGGTGGCCCCGCTCCTCGTTCCACTTCAGGTCCGGGTCCGGAAGGGTGAGGCCCAGCGACTCCGCCTGGGGGACGCAGATGTCCACGAAGCGCTGGCGCAGCTCGTCGTTCGAGTGGCGCTTGATCTTCCAGGTCATCGACTGCTCGGAGTGCGACGACTCGGCGTCCGGCGGGCCGAACATCATCAGGGACGGCCACCACCAGCGGTTCACCGCGTCCTGGGCCATCTCGTGCTGCTCGGGGGTGCCGCGGCTGAGGGCGAGCAGAAGCTCGTACCCCTGGCGCTGGTGGAAGGACTCCTCCTTGCAGATACGGACCATCGCGCGCGCATACGGACCGTAGGAGCAGCGGCAGAGCGGGACCTGGTTGGTGATCGCCGCGCCGTCCACGAGCCAGCCGATGGCGCCTACGTCGGCCCACGTCAGCGTCGGGTAGTTGAAGATCGAGGAGTACTTCTGGCGGCCCGCGTGCAGCTTGTCGAGGAGCTCGTCGCGGCTGGTGCCGAGCGTCTCCGCCGCGCTGTACAGATACAGGCCGTGGCCCGCCTCGTCCTGGACCTTGGCCATCAGGATGGCCTTGCGGCGCAGGGACGGGGCGCGCGTGATCCAGTTGGCCTCCGGCTGCATGCCGATGATCTCGGAGTGGGCGTGCTGCGCGATCTGGCGCACGAGCGTCGCGCGATAGGCGTCGGGCATCCAGTCGCGCGGCTCGATGCGCTCGTCGGCGGCCACGGCCGCGTCGAAGGCGGACTCGAGCGCGGCCGTGTCCACCACCGCGGCGGTGGACACGGCGCCGGCCGCGGCCTCGTCCTCCGCCACGACGGGCGGCTGGTGCGCTGTCGCCATCTCGGTCCCCCTCGACCTCGGGCAGTCTCTGCGTCCTCACCGGCTCCCGACCGATCGTTCGGTCCGCCGGAATTCAATGGTGCGGCGCGGCGCCATAAGGTGTCAACCCTGTGGATAACCTCCGGGACGCTGTGCCGGGCGGGCAGGTCTGAGTACCGTTCCGGCGGCAAGGATCGGTGCGGGATCGGGGAACGGGACGGAATGGACGCCTACGACAAGAGCCCGCCGGACGGGCCGGTCGAGCCCGACGAGCCCTCCGCGCCGGACGGGACGGCGGAGATCTCGGGGTCCTCCGCGTCGGGCGGGGTGGATGAGAGCTGTGCGTGCTCCGCGTCGGGCGGGGTGGATGAGAGCCTCGCGTCTCCCACGCCGGGCAGGGTGGATGAGAGCCCCGTGTCGTCCGCGCCGGGTGGGGTGGATGAGGGCCGCGTGTCGTCCGGGCCGGAGGCGGTGGATGAGGCCCACACGGCCGCGTGTGCGCTCCCTGCGCCGGAGGTGGTGGAGGAGACCCACGCGGCCACCTACGCGTCCCCGCCCCCTGCGCCCCACGAGGTGGAGGAGGCCCGCGCTGCGGAGACGGCCTCCCCCGCCAGGGGCGAACCCCCCACCGTCCCCGCCGACGGCATAACCCCGGCCGCGCGCCAGGCCCGGGCGGCAGGTGCCCCCGGCGGGTGGCCGGCCGCGCACCAGGCCCCGGCGGCAAACGGCCCCGTCAGGTCCCCGGCGGCAGACGCCCCTGCCCGGCCCCTGGCGGCAGGCACCCCTGCCCGACCCCCGGCGGCAGGCGCCCCCAGCGGGTTCCCGGCACCTGAGTGGCCCGGCAGCGCCTCCGCTCCGGGCACTCCCGCCGCCCCCCTAGGCCTCGCCGGACTCCCCCGCCGCTACCAGGTCGTCGCCGTTCTCGCCCTGGCGGCGATCGCTGCCACCGTCTGCGTGCACCTCGGCATGATGTTCCTGCACGTCGCCCCGGCGAACACCGTCAGCAAGAAGCACGGCGAAACCATCGACAAGTGGGTGTACCCGGAGTTCGAGCAGAACTGGAAGCTGTTCGCGCCCAACCCGCTCCAGCAGAACGTCTCGGTGCAGGCCCGCGCGAAGCTCCGTACCGCGGACGGCGGGCACCGGGTCACCTCCTGGTACGACCTGTCCGCGCAGGACGGCGCCGCCATCGACCACAACCCGCTGCCGAGCCACACGCAGCAGAACGAACTGCGCCGGGCCTGGGACTTCTTCCTGTCCACGCACGACGCGCAGAATCGTCCCACCGGTCCGCGCGGTGAGATCTCCGAGCGCTACATCCGCCGCGTCGTGCTGCTGCGCATCGACCGGCAGGACCCCCTCGCGCGCGGGGAGACGATCGACCAGGTGCAGATCCGGTCCCGGACCACGGCCGTACGGCCGCCCGAGTGGAGCGACGAGAACGTCAGCACCAAACCGGTGGTGCGGCTGTTGCCCTGGTGGTCGGTGATCCCGGACGACCTGCCGCTGGCCGACGACGCGCGCGCGAGCCGGGACGTCGCCGCCGAGGGGAGTGCCCGGTGAGCCACCCGGCCCGGCGCGCCGCGGCGCGCCTTGACCCGCTCGCGCGCGGCCTGCAGCGCGTCACCGCCCACGCCCTCGGGCCGTACCAGACCGCGGTGGTCCGGATCGGCTTCGCGGCGACGTGGCTGTTCTTCCTGCTGCGCGAACTGCCGCACCGCCACGAGCTGTACGGGCCCGACAGCCCCTGGGGCTGGGACATGGCGCGGGAGATGATCTCCGGGAACGGCGCGTTCACGGTGCTCATGTGGTCGGACTCGACGCTGTGGTTCGAGTTCGTCTACGCCTTCGCCGTGCTCACCAGTGCCCTGTTCCTCGTGGGCTGGCGTACGCGCACCATGTCCGTGCTGTTCATGATCGGCGTGCTCTCGCTGCAGAACCGCAGCATCTTCATGGGGGACGGCGGCGACAACGTCATCCACCTGATGGCGATCTACCTCGTGTTCACGCGCTGCGGCCAGGTGTGGTCGCTGGACGCCCGACGGCGTCCACGCGCGCGTGGAGCCCGTGCCGGCTCCCCGGGCCGTGCCGACACCCTGGGTCGTGCCGACACCCTGCGCGACGCCGACTCCCTGGGCCGTGCCGTCGAAGGGGACCGTACGGGCGTCCCGGGCGCGGCCGACCGTGTCGGCCCGGTCCTGTGGTGGGTGCTCGGGATCGCGCTGGCCCTCGTGACGGGCATGGGGGAGCTCGACCGGTTCTGGCCGGTGCTCTTCTGGGGCATGTGGGCGTCCCAGGGGCTGTGGTGGGCCGCCGGGCGGCGGTCGCCGTACGGTGCCCCGCGCCGGCTGCTCGACGTCGTGGCCAACCTCGCGCACAACGCCGCCCTGCTCGTGATCATGGTCGAGGCGTGTCTGATCTACGCGACGGCGGGCTGGTACAAGGTCCAGGGGAGCCGCTGGCAGGACGGCACGGCCGTCTACTACCCGCTGAACCTCGACTACTTCTCTCCTTGGCCCGCCCTGTCCGAGCTGCTCTCCTCCCAGGGCACGATGGTCATGCTGATCACGTACGGGACGGTCATCGTGCAGGTGGCCTTTCCGTTCACGCTGCTCAACCGGCGTGTCAAGAACGTGCTGCTGGCGGTCATGATCTGCGAGCACGCCGTCATCGCGGTGGTGCTGGGGCTGCCGTTCTTCTCGCTGGCGATGATCGCGGCCGACGCCGTGTTCCTGCCGGCGTCCTTCCTGCGGCGGCTGGGGAACGGGCTGGCACGCGCGCGTGGAGCGCTGTCCGCGCGGCTTCCGGTGCCCCGTGCCCTCCGGGGCCGCGCGGTGCCGCACCAGCACCCCCAGGACGGCGTGCCCGCCCGTCAGGAGGCCGGGCAGGGGCACGAGGAGGCCCGGCAGGCGCACGTAGGCTTCGGGGCATGAGCGGTACGGGAGAGGGCGGCGGGCCGCCGGTGGACGCGGTGCGGCTGTGGCGCGGGCTGGCCGGAGCGGCGGTGCTGCTCGACGGCTTTCACGCCCTGAAGCACGCGCTGCGCTTCGGCGCGTCCGTCCCCGTGGCGCTGACCAGCGACAAGACGGGCGCCCTGGCCCTCGCGGCGGACCTGGCGCCGGATGTGGCGGACACGCTGGACGCGCTGCTCGTCGAGACCGACGACGCGACGCTGCGCGCCCTGGTGCCCCGGTTGCATCCCACGGCCGTGGCCGCCCTCGCGGACCGCCCGTCCCGGGCCGCCAACCTGGAGGCGCTGGCGCGCAGGCCGCGGACCGCGCCCGTGGTCGTCCTCGACGACCCGCGCAACCTGGGCAACGCCGGGGCGGTGATCCGCCTCGCGGCCGGCTTCGGCGCCACGGGCGTGGTGACCACCGGCACGCTCGACCCCTGGCACCCCACCGTCGTCCGCGGCGGCGCGGGCCTGCACTTCGCGACGGCGGTGGAGCGCCTGGACGACGGCGCGCTGCCCGAGGGACCGCTGTTCGCGCTCGACGCCGAGGGTGACGACATCCGCGGGATCACCCTCCCCGACGACGCCGTCCTGGCCTTCGGCTCCGAGCGCAGCGGCTTGTCACCGCAGGTCCGGGCCCGCGCCGACCACCTGGTGTCCCTGCCGATGCGCCCGCAGGTGTCCAGCTACAACCTGGCCACCAGCGTCGGCATGACGCTGTTCCACTGGTCGGCGCAGCACGGTCCGGCGGCAGCGAAGAGCTGACCCCAGGGGAGCCCGGCCCACGCGGACCGGGCCCCGGAGCACCGATCAGGCCCTGGAGCCGCCGACCGGGCCCCGGAGCCTCCGATCGATCCCCGGAGCCTCCGATCGAGCCCCGGGGACGCGCCGACCGGGCCCCGGGGACGCGCCGACCGGGCCCCGGGGACGCGCCGACCGGGCCCCGGGGACGCCGCCCGGACCCCGAGGACGCCGCCCGGCCCCGGGGAACGCCGCCCGGCTCACGCCTCCTTGCGGATCTCCACCACCCGGAAGCGGTTGGCGACGAACGCGCTGTCGCACAGCACGGCGTTCGCCGCCGGGTTGCCGCCCGAGCCGTGGAAGTCCGAGAACGCCGCTGTCTGGTTCACGTACACCCCGCCCGTCAGGTTCAGCGAGAGCTGGGCGCTCTCGTCCAGGCAGGTCTCCTCGACCATGGACGCCACCTCCTGGGACGTGGTGTACGCCCCGACCGTCATGGCGCCCTTCTCCCGCACCGTGCGGCGCAGCAGCTCGACCGCGTCGGCCGCGGAGTCCACCGCCACGGCGAACGACACCGGGCCGAAGCACTCGCTGAGGTACGCGGCCTCGGCGTCCGGCTTCGCGCCGTCGAGCTTCACGATCACCGGGGTGCGCACCATGGCCTCCGGGAACTCCGCGTTCGCCACCTCCCGCGAGGCCAGTGCGACCTCGCCGAGGCCGGCCGCCGCCTCCAGGCGCGCCTTGACGTCCGGGTTGACCAGGGCGCCCAGGATGCCGTTCGCCCGGGCCTCGTCGCCCAGGAGGCCGGACACCGCGCCCGCGAGGTCCGTGACCACCTCGTCGTACGACTTGGCGCCCGCGTCCGTGTCGATGCCGCCGCGCGGGATCAGGAGGTTCTGCGGGGTGGTGCACATCTGACCGCTGTAGAGCGACAGGGAGAAGGCGAGGTTCGCCAGCATGCCTTGGTAGTTGTCGGTCGACTCGATGACGACCGTGTTGACCCCGGCCTTCTCCGTGTAGACCTGCGCCTGGCGGGCGTTGGCCTCCAGCCAGTCGCCGAAGGCGGTCGAGCCCGTGTAGTCGATGATCTTGATCTCGGGGCGGACGGCGAGGGTCTTGGCGATGCCTTCGCCGGGGCGCTCCGCGGCCAGCGCGACCAGGTTGGGGTCGAAGCCGGCGTCGGCGAGGGCCTCGCGGGCGACGCGCACGGTCAGGGCGAGGGGCAGCACCGCGCGCGGGTGGGGCTTGACCAGGACCGCGTTGCCCGTGGCCAGGGAGGCGAAGAGGCCCGGGTAGCCGTTCCACGTCGGGAAGGTGTTGCAGCCGATCAGCAGGGCGACGCCGCGGCCGACCGGCGTGAAGCGCTTGTCGAGCACCAGGGGGTCGCGCTTGCCCTGGGGCTTGTGCCACGCGGCGGTGGCGGGGGTGCGGGCCTGCTCGGCGTAGGCGTACGCCACCGCCTCCATGCCGCGGTCCTGGGCGTGCGGGCCGCCCGCCTGGAACGCCATCATGAAGGCCTGGCCGCTGGTGTGCATGACCGCGTGCGCGAACTCGTGCGTCCGGGCGCTGATGCGCGCCAGGATCTCCAGGCAGACCGCCGCGCGGACCTCGGCGCCCGCGTCCCGCCAGGCGCGCATCGCCGCGCGCATCGCGGGCAGCAGGGTGTCCACGTCCGGGTGCGGGTAGGTGATGCCCAACTCCAGGCCGTAGGGCGAGACTTCGCCGCCCGTCCAGTCGTCCGTGCCCGGCTGGTCGAGGTCGAAGCGCTGGTTCAGCAGGGACTCGAAGGCGGCCTTGCCTTCCGGCAGGCTCAGGCTGCCGTTCTCCCCGTAGGCCTTCGGGTGCTCGGGGTGCGGCGACCAGTACGCGCGCGTGCTGATGGCCTCCAGCGCCTGGTCGAGCGTGGGCCGGTGCTTGGCGATCAGCGGGTGCGCGGTGAGTTCGGCGGCCATGGCGGACCAACTCCTCGTCGAGTCAGCTCTCCTTCGAGCTGGCGAGCGGGGCAGGGACAGTGGGCAGGAACGACTGGACAGGGCTAGAGTAACCGAACGATCGGTCGGGACAAGGGGGTCCGCCGAAGCTGTGGAAAACCTCCCTCACCCACCCCGAACCCCTGGCCAGGACCCTTGTGCGGGAGGATCGCGAGCATGACAGCACTCGATCTCAGCAGCCCGGTGGCCGTCGTCGGCACCGGCACCATGGGCCAGGGCATCGCCCAGGTCGCGCTGGTGGCGGGACATCCGGTGCGGCTGTACGACGCCGCCCCCGGACTCGCGAAGAAGGCGGCCGAGGCGATCACCGCACGTCTGGACCGGCTCGTGGCGAAGGGCCGCCTCGACGCGGACGCCCGCGCCGCCGCCGTCGGGCGCCTCCGGACGGTCGACACGACGGCCGACCTCGACGGGTGCGGCCTCGTTGTCGAGGCCGTCCTGGAGCGGCTGGACGTCAAGCAACGGCTGTTCCAGGAGCTCGAAGAGGCCGTCTCCGAGGACTGTCTGCTCGCCACCAACACCTCGTCGCTGTCGGTGACCGCGATCGCGGGCGCGCTGTCCCGGCCCGGCCGCTTCGTGGGGCTGCACTTCTTCAACCCGGCGCCCCTGCTGCCCCTGGTGGAGGTCGTCAGCGGCGCCGCCACCGACGAAGCGGCCGCCACGCGCGCGTACGCGACGGCACAGGCCTGGGGGAAGACCCCGGTGCGCTGCGCCGACACCCCCGGGTTCATCGTCAACCGGGTCGCGCGGCCCTTCTACGCCGAGGCGCTGCGCGCGTACGAGGAGCAGGTGGCCGACCCGGCGACCATCGACGCCGTGCTGCGCGAGTGCGGCGGCTTCGCGATGGGCCCCTTCGAACTCACCGACCTCATCGGCCAGGACGTGAACGAGGCCGTCACCCGCTCGGTGTGGGAGTCGTTCTTCCAGGACCCGAAGTTCACCCCGTCCCTCGCCCAGCGCCGCCTCGTCCAGGCGGGGCGCCTGGGACGCAAGACCGGGCAGGGCTGGTACGCGTACGGCGACGACGCCCCGCGCCCCGCACCGCACACCGCGGGGCCCGCCGACGCCCCGGAGGCCGTCACCGTGCACGGCGAGCTGTTCCAGGCCGCCGCGCTCGTCGGTCTCATCGAGGGCGCGGGCATCCGCGTCGACCGGGACGCCACCCAGGGCGGGCCGTACCCCGGCTGGATCGAACTGCCCAGCGGTACGCGCCTGTCCCTGGTCTGCGGCGGGTCCCCGCACACCGCCGCGGCGCCCACCGTCGAGTTCGACCTCGCCCTGGACTACGCGTCCGCCACCAGGATCGCGCTCGCCCGCGACGTACGCGTCGGGGACCAGGGCCTGAGCGAGGCGGTGGGTCTCTTCCAGGCGCTCGGCAAGGAGGTCAGCGTCGTCCGCGCCACCCCGGGCCTGATCGTCGCGCGCACCGTCGCGATGCTCGTCGACTTCGCGCACGACGCCGTGGCGCGCGGCGTGGCCACCGCGGACGACATCGACACGGCCATGCGCCTGGGCGTCAACTACCCGCGCGGGCCGCTGACCTGGGGCACGGCGGTCGGCCTGCCCTGGGTGGCCGAGTTCCTCGACAGCGTGCACGGCGAGTACCCCACGGGGCGGTACGCCCCTTCGCAGGGGCTGCGCCACGCGGCCGCGCGGGAGGAGAACGGATGAGCACGGCACGACGCGACACCTACACCCCGCAGACCCTCCTCGAAGTCGCCGTACGGGTCTTCAACGAGCGCGGGTACGACGGCACGTCCATGGAGCACCTCTCCAAGGCGGCCGGCATCTCCAAGTCGTCGATCTACCACCACGTGGCGGGCAAGGAGGAGCTGCTGCGGCGCGCGGTGAACCGGGCGCTCGACGGGCTCTTCGCCGTACTCACCGAGGACCCCGCGCGCGTGGGCAGGGCGGTGGACCGCCTGGAGTACGTCACGCGCCGCACCGTCGAGGTGCTGGTCGCCGAGCTGCCCTACGTGACGCTGCTGCTGCGCGTGCGCGGCAACACCGACACCGAGCGGTGGGCGATGGAGCGCCGCAGGGACTTCGACCACCAGGTGGCGGCCCTGTTCAAGGAGGCCGTGGCGGACGGTGACCTGCGCTCGGACGTCGAGCTGCGGCTCGCCACCCGGCTGCTCTTCGGAATGATCAATTCCATCGTGGAGTGGTACCGGCCGGACGTCCGGGGTGCCGCCGACGGCGTGGAGATCGCCGACGCCGTGGTGCAGTTCGCCTTCGGCGGACTGCGGACGAATGGCTGAGACCCGGCGGTAGCCGCCGGCCGGTCCGCGACGCCGCCCGCGGGCCGGCCGGGCCTCAGCTCTCCATGTCCAGGTCGTCCTCCTCGAAGACCAGCAGGGTGCGTGTGCTGAGCACTTCGGGGATGGACTGGAGCCGGGTGAGGACCAGCTCCCGCAGCGCGCGCGTGTCCGGCGTGTGCACCAGGAGCAGGACGTCGAAGTCCCCGCTGACCAGGGCGATGTGGGCGGCTCCCGGCAGGGTGCGCAACTGCTCGCGGACCGTGCGCCAGGTGTTCTGGACGATCTTCAGGGTGATGTACGCGGACGCGCCCTGGCCTGCCCGCTCGTAGTTGACGCGGGCGCCGAAGCCCCGGATGACGCCGTCCTCGATCAGCCGGTTGATGCGGGCGTAGGCGTTGGCCCGCGACACGTGGACGCGCTCGGCCACGGACCTTATCGAGGCGCGCCCGTCCGTGTGCAGGATCTGCAGGATGTCGCGGTCGATGGCGTCCAGCGGGCGGGGCGGAGGCAGCGGCCGGCTCCCGTCCCGCTTGTCGGCCATTCGTTCAGATGCCATGTCCCCCCGCCTCCCTACCATGGACGTTGTGCGTCCATCCCAGGCTGTGGAGAACCGTTTGTCCACAGCCTGAAGGTGCCTGTAGCCAAAATGTGCCGTCGACCGAACAATCGGTAGGTGAGGCGCGTCACACCGCTGCGCCTCTGTTGCCGCTCCCACGAGGAGACCGCTCCTCTCAGCATCCCCCCAGGAGGTGCCGTCATGACGGTCATGGAGCAGAGGGGCGCCTACCGGCCGGCCCCGCCTCCCGCATGGCAGGCCAGGACCGACCCCGCGCCGCTGCTGCCGGACGCGGCGCCGTACCGGGTGCTCGGCACCGAGGCGGCGTCCGAGGTGGCCCCCGAGCTGCTGCTGCGGCTGCACGCCGAGCTGGTGCGCGGGCGGCGGTACAACACGCAGGCGACGGCCCTCACCAAGCAGGGCAGGCTCGCGGTCTACCCCTCCAGCACCGGCCAGGAGGCGTGCGAGATAGCGGCCGCCCTCGCCCTGGAGGAGCGCGACTGGCTCTTCCCCAGCTATCGGGACACGCTCGCGGCCGTCGCCCGCGGCCTCGACCCGGTACGTGCCCTGACGCTCCTGCGCGGCGACTGGCACACCGGGTACGACCCGCGCGAGTACCGGACGGCGCCCCTGTGCACCCCGCTGGCCACCCAGCTCCCGCACGCCGTGGGCCTCGCGCACGCCGCGCGCCTCAAGGGCGACGACGTGGTGGCGCTCGCCATGGTCGGCGACGGCGGCACCAGCGAGGGCGACTTCCACGAGGCCCTGAACTTCGCGGCCGTCTGGCAGGCGCCGGCGGTCTTCCTGGTGCAGAACAACGGCTTCGCGATCTCCGTACCGCTCGCCAAGCAGACGGCGGCGCCCTCCCTCGCCCACAAGGCCGTGGGGTACGGCATGCCGGGCCGCCTGGTGGACGGCAACGACGCGGTCGCGGTGCTCGAGGTGCTCGGCGAGGCCGTGCGGCGCGCCCGCGAGGGCGGCGGCCCCACGCTCGTGGAGGCGGTGACGTACCGCATGGAGGCGCACACCAACGCGGACGACGCCACCCGCTACCGCCCGGACGAGGAGGTCGAGGCCTGGCGCGACCACGACCCCGTCCTGCTCGTGGAACGGGAGCTGGCCGCGCGCGGGCTGCTCGACGAGGAGCACAGCCGGGCGGTGCGCGAGGACGCCGAAGCCATGGCCGCCGACCTCAGGGAGCGGATGAACCAGGACGCGGTGCTCGACCCGATGGACCTGTTCACGCACGTGTACGCCGAGCAGACCACGCAACTGCGGGAGCAGGCGGCACAGTTGCGGGCCGAGCTGGAGGCCGAGGCCGAGACGGACGGGGCGGGCCGATGACCACTGTCGCCGTGAAGCCGGCCACCATGGGGCAGGCCCTGGGGCGCGCCCTGCGCGACGCCCTCGCCGAGGACCCGACCGTGCACGTCATGGGCGAGGACGTGGGCACGCTCGGCGGTGTCTTCCGGGTCACCGACGGGCTCGCCGCGGAGTTCGGCGACGACCGCTGCACGGACACGCCGCTGGCCGAGGCGGGCATCCTGGGGACCGCCGTCGGCATGGCGATGTACGGCCTCCGCCCGGTCGTCGAGATGCAGTTCGACGCGTTCGCGTACCCCGCCTTCGAGCAGCTCATCTCGCACGTGGCGCGGATGCGGAACCGCACCAGGGGCGCGCTGCCGATGCCGATCACCGTCCGGGTGCCGTACGGCGGCGGGATCGGCGGCGTCGAGCACCACAGCGACTCCTCCGAGGCGTACTACATGGCCACGCCGGGGCTCCACGTCGTCACGCCCGCCACGGTCGCCGACGCCTACGGCCTGCTGCGCGCCTCCATCGCCTCCGACGACCCCGTGGTCTTCCTGGAGCCCAAGCGCCTGTACTGGTCCAAGGCCGAGTGGAACCCGGATGCGCCGCAGCCGGTGGAGCCCCTCGGCAAGGCCGTGGTGCGCCGCGCCGGGCGCAGCGCCACGCTGATCACGTACGGCCCGTCGGTGCCGGTCTGCCTGGAGGCCGCCGAGGCGGCGCGGGCGGAGGGCTGGGACCTCGAAGTGGTCGATCTGCGCTCGCTGGTGCCGTTCGACGACGAGACGGTGGCGGCGTCCGTGCGGCGTACGGGGCGCGCGGTCGTGGTGCACGAGGCGAGCGGCTTCGGCGGACCGGGCGGGGAGATCGCCGCGCGGATCACCGAGCGCTGCTTCCACCACCTGGAGGCGCCGGTGCTCCGGGTCGCCGGGTTCGACATCCCCTATCCGCCGCCGATGCTGGAGCGGCACCACCTGCCGGGCGTCGACCGCATCCTGGACGCCGTGGCGCGGCTGCAGTGGGAGGCGGAGAGCTGATGGCGCAGGTCCTGGAGTTCAAGCTGCCCGACCTCGGTGAGGGGCTCACGGAGGCGGAGATCACGCGCTGGCTGGTGCAGGTCGGCGACGTCGTCGAGGTGGACCAGCCGGTCGTCGAGGTCGAGACGGCCAAGGCGATGGTCGAGGTCCCGTGCCCGTACGCGGGCGTGGTCACGGCCCGCTTCGGCGAGGAAGGCACGGAACTGCCGGTCGGCGCGCCGCTCCTGACGGTCGCGGTGGGCGCTCCGGCGGGTTCTCCCGTCGGCGGGGGCGCCGATGGCGCTGCCCCGGGTGCTGGGGACGCGGCGGGCGCGGGCGAGAGGTCCGGGAACGTGCTCGTCGGCTACGGCACGGCCGCGGCGCCCGCGCGCCGGCGCCGGGTGCGGTCCGCGCGGCCGGCACCGGAGCCGGGCCCCGCGCGCGGGGACGGCCTTCCGCGTGCGGATGGGCCTTCGCACCGGCAGGGCCCGGGGCGCGAGAGGGAGCCGGCGTGGCCGGGCAGCCCTGCCCCGGAGGGCCCCGTGCGCCTTGAGGACTACACAGGCCAGGAGGGCGGCCCGGTGCGCGGGGCGGCCGCGGTGGAAGCGGACGGACCTGTTCCGGTCATCTCCCCCCTCGTGCGCAGGCTGGCCCGGGAGAACGGGGTCGACCTGCGGGCGTTGGCGGGCTCGGGGCCGGACGGGCTGATCCTGCGCGCCGACGTGGAGGACGCGATGCGGGCCTCGGCGGCTTCGGCCGTGCGGGTCGCGGAGACGGGCCCGGCGCCCGCCGCGCGGGGCACGGCACCGGCCCTGGGCGCCACGTCCGGCGGCCCGGCGGGGGCCGGGCCCGGCGGGGGCCGGACCGCGGCCGCCGGGACGCGGATCCCGCTGCGCGGCGTGCGCGGTGCCGTCGCGGACAAGCTGTCCCGCAGCCGGCGCGAGATACCGGACGCCACCTGCTGGGTCGACGCCGACGCGACGGAGCTGATGCGCGCGCGCACGGCGATGAACGCGGCGGGTGGGCCGAAGGTGTCCGTACTGGCGCTGCTCGCCCGGATCTGCACGGCCGCCCTCGCCCGCCACCCCGAGCTGAACTCCACGGTCGACGTGGAGGCGCGCGAGGTCGTCCGGCTCGACGAGGTCCACCTCGGCTTCGCCGCGCAGACGGACCGCGGGCTCGTCGTGCCGGTCGTACGGGACGCGCACGCACGCGACACCGAGTCGCTCGGCGCCGAACTGGCACGGCTCTCGGAGTCGGCGCGCGCCGGGACGCTCACTCCCGGGGAACTGACGGGGTCCACCTTCACGTTGAACAACTACGGGGTGTTCGGGGTCGACGGATCCACGCCGATCATCAACCACCCCGAGGCGGCCATGCTGGGCGTCGGCCGGATCGTGCCCAAACCATGGGTGCACCAGGGCGAGTTGGCGGTGCGGCAGGTCGTCCAGCTCTCGCTCACCTTCGACCACCGGGTGTGCGACGGCGGCACGGCGGGCGGCTTCCTGCGCTTCGTGGCGGACTGCGTCGAGCAGCCGGCGGTGCTGCTGCGCACGGTGTGACCCGCCGCGCCGGCACAGGCCGCCTGGGCGGTCCTCGGGCCGCGGGAAGGGCCCGGGCACGTGCCGCTCCGGTGCTCCGCCGAGGGCTCTGAGGCCGGAGTGACACCCGGGATGGTGGTGACGGCACCCCCTGCGCCCATACTCGGGGGATGACCTCGAACTCGGCACGCGGCGCGGCGGCGTTCGACGCCGTCGTGCTCGCCGGAGGCCGCGCGGCCCGTCTGGGCGGCGCGGACAAGCCCGGCGTGCGGGTGGGCGGCCGGGCGCTGCTGGACCGCGTCCTCGCCGCCTGCGCGGACGCCGGTACGACTGTCGTCGTCGCGGCACCCCGGCCCACCTCGCGGCCCGTGGTGTGGGCGCGTGAGCGGCCCGCGGGCGGCGGACCGCTGGCCGCGCTCGACGCGGGCCTGCGCCGCACCGGCGCCGACCTGGTGGTGGTGCTCTCCGCCGACCTGCCGTTCCTGCGCGAGGAGACGGTACGCCGCCTCGTCGGCGCGGTGGGTACGGCCGACGGCGCGCTGCTCACGGACCCCGAGGGCCGCGACCAGCCCCTGGTGGCGGCGTACCGGAGGGCGGCGCTGCGCCGGGAGCTCGACCGCCTCGCCGCGGGCGGCGGCGAAGGCCCCACCCAGGGCGAGTTCGAGCCCGTCGTGGAGCGCCGCGGGCTCGCCGGGCTGCCGCTGCGGCTGCTCACCGGGGCCCTGGAGCTTGTCCGCGTGCCGGAGACGCTGGCCGCGTTCGACTGCGACACCTGGGACGACATCGCCGCCGCCCGCGCGCGGATCAGGGAGCATGGGCACGTGTTGGATGAATGGATTTCCGCAGTCAAGGACGAACTGGGCATCGACCTCGACGTCGACACCGGCGCCCTGCTCGACCTGGCCCGTGACGCCGCGCACGGAGTGGCCCGCCCTGCCGCGCCGTTGACGACCTTCCTGGTCGGGTACGCGGCGGGGCGGGTCGGTACGGCGGGCGGCGGGCCGCAGGCCGTGGCGGAGGCGGCACGCAAGGCGGCCGTCCTGGCGGCCCGCTGGGAGCAGGAGACGGCTTCGGGCGGGACACCCTCGACAGCGGCGGCGCCCGACAGCGGGGCACCCTCCGGCGAGGCTCCCGCGGCCCAGGGGGAGGGCGCTGCAGCACGGCCCGCCCCCGGCCCGGCGGCCCCCGACGGCTCCTCCCCCTCGGCCCCGGAGACCTCGTGAGCGGGCCCCATTCGGCCGACGCCGAACTCGATGAGGCCCTGGCCCTGGCGAACGACGCCCGTCCCGGAAGCGGGGGCGCGGCCCGCCGGGGCGGCACCCGCGGGCCCGCGGGCGCGGCACACGGTCAGGCCCAGGACGACGAGCAGCTCCTCCGGGGCACGGGAGAGGAACAGGCCCCTCCGCACCCCCCGAGCGCCGACACCCCCCGAAACGCCCAGCACCCCCCAAACGCCCAGCACCTCCGGAGCGCGCAGGCCCCCCAGAGTGCCCAGGACAGCCGGGCAGTGCCGGATCCTCAGCCTGCCGGCGCGCCGGGCAGCGGTGCTGGTGCGGCGGGGCATACCAACCGGGAGGGCGGCCCCAGCCCCTCGGACAGGGGCACCTCCTCGGCCCCAGGCACCCCCTCGGCCCCGAGCCCCGCCGCCGGAAGCCCCGTGTCCCGCCACACCACCCCCTGGCCCGAAGCCCGTGCCGCCGCCCGCGCGGCAGGGGTCTCCAGGGCCGACCGACCGGCATCCGCGCACCGCCCCGGCCAGGTCCCGGCGGCCGCTCGGGACCCGGAGGCCCCCGCCCTCGCGCCCCTGCCCGCCGCCCTCGGCCGTGTCCTCGCCGCGCCCCTGACGGCCCTCACCGACCTGCCCTCGTTCGACACCTCGGCGATGGACGGCTGGGCCGTGGCCGGGCCCGGGCCCTGGAGGGCGCTGCCCGACGGTGTCCTGGCCGGACAGGAGCGGCCGGAGCCGCTCGGTGACGGCGAAGCGGTCCGGATCGCGACCGGGGCTCGCATCCCCCGGGACACCACGGCCGTCATCCGCAGCGAGCACGCGCACGTGGACGACAAGGGACACCTGTACGCCCGGCACGACGTCGTGCCCGGCCAGGACATCCGGCCGCGCGCCCAGGAGTGCCGCAACGGCGACCGGCTCCTGCCGCGCGGCACCCTGGTGACCCCCGCCGTGCTCGGTCTCGCCGCCGCGGCCGGGTACGACACCCTGCCCGTGGCGCCGCGTCCCACCGTGGAAGTGCTGGTCCTGGGCGACGAGTTGCTCACCTCGGGGCTGCCCCATGAGGGGCGCATCCGCGACGTGCTCGGCCCGATGCTGCCGCCCTGGCTGACCGCGCTCGGCGCGGACGTGACCGCCGTCCGGCGCCTCGGCGACGACGCGGACACGCTGTACGCGGCGCTGGCCCGCTCCACGGCCGACGTGCTCGTGACGACGGGAGGCACCGCGTCCGGGCCGGTCGACCACGTCCACCCCGCACTGCGCCACCTCGGCGCGGAACTGCTCGTCGACGGGGTCGCGGTGCGCCCCGGCCACCCGATGCTGCTCGCGCGCCTGCCCGCGACGCCCGGCACGAGCCCCGGCCAGGCACCCCTCGGCCCACAGGCACCCCACGGGTCCCAGGCGTCCCCCCGCCACCTGGTGGGTCTCCCCGGCAACCCCCTGGCCGCCGTCTCCGGGCTGCTCACCCTGGCCGCGCCCCTGCTGCGCGGACTCGCCGGGCGCCCCGCGGTCGAGCCGTACGCGATGCCCCTGCGGGACGACGTACAGGGGCACCCGCGCGACACGCGCCTGGTGCCGGTCTCCATGCGGGGCCCGTACGCGGTCCCGCTGCACTACAACGGGCCCGCGATGCTGCGGGGCATCGCCGTCGCCGACGGGCTCGCGGTGGTGCGGCCGGGCGGGGCGCGCCGTCACCAGGAGGTGGAGATCCTCGATCTGCCCTGGGGTGAAGCGCGGGGCCAGTACGGTGAGTTGAGCTCCGGTGGCCCGAACGGTCCCTTCAACGAGGTGTGTTTCACGTGAAACTGCCCGGCCATGACGCGATCGCGCGCCAAGCCGACGAACATCTGGTGACGCGTCGGGTCAAACTCCCCCGGCGCGTCGTCGAACGCCCCCTGCGCCAGGTCGGCAAGCGGCTGCTGATGGCGCTGGTCGTGCTCCTGCTCACGATCCTCATCGTGTGGCTCGACCGCGACGGGTACCACGACAACGCCAACGGGGAGGTCGACCTCCTCGACGCCTCGTACTACGCCACCGTGACGCTCTCCACGACCGGGTACGGCGACATCGTCCCGCACAGCGACAGCGCGCGCCTGGTCAACATCCTGCTGATCACGCCGTTGCGCGTGCTCTTCCTGATCATCCTGGTCGGCACCACGCTCGAGGTGCTGACCGAACGCACCCGTGAGGAATGGCGGCTTTCCCGCTGGAGGTCCAACTTGCGTGACCACACTGTCGTCGTCGGCTTCGGCACCAAGGGCCGGTCCGCGATCCAGACCGTGCGGGCGACCGGACTGAAGCCCGAGCAGGTCGTGGTCGTCGACCCCAGCTCCAAGGTGGTCGACGCGGCCACGGCGGAGGGGTACGCCGGGGTCGTCGGCGACGCGACGCGCAGCGATGTGCTGCTGCGGGCCGAGGTGCAGAAGGCCCGCCAGATCATCGTGGCCACCCAGCGCGACGACACGGCGGTCCTGGTCACGCTCACCGCCCGCCAGCTCAACCGGCACGCGAAGATCGTGGCCGCGGTGCGCGAGGAGGAGAACGCGCCGCTGCTCAAGCAGTCGGGCGCCGACGCGGTGATCACCAGCGCCAGCGCGGCGGGCCGGCTGCTCGGCCTGTCGGTGCTCAGCCCCAGCGCGGGCGTGGTCATGGAGGACCTGATCCAGCAGGGCAGCGGCCTCGACCTCGTCGAGCGGCCGGTGATAAAGGCCGAGGCGGGCAAGAGCGTTCGGGACATGAAGGACCTGGTCGTCAGCGTCGTACGCGGCCACCGGCTGCTCGCGTACGACGACCCGGCGATCGGCGCACTCCAGCTCACGGACCGGCTGATCACGATCGTCCGGGCCTCCCCGGCGCCGGAGCCGCCGGCCATGGACCAGCGGCGGCCGGCACGGCCGCTGGACTGAGGCCCGCAGCGGCGCGGCGTCCGCCGGAGGCCGCCGCGCGGGGACCGGCGGCCGCCTCCACCCGGCCGGGCCGGGGGGCGTCACGCGCGCCCGTGGGGCGCCACCGGCCGACTCCGGCGCCGCCGGAGTAGCCTCGCCCGCATGCATGCGATCACGATCTCCGAACCCGGTGGACCCGAGGCGCTTCAGTGGGCCGAGGTGCCCGATCCCGTACCCGGCGAGGGCGAGGTCCTCGTCGACGTGGCGGCCAGCGCCGTGAACCGTGCGGACCTGCTGCAGCGGCAGGGCTTCTACGACCCGCCGCCCGGCGCGTCCCCCTACCCGGGCCTGGAGTGCTCCGGGCGGATCGCCGCGCTCGGCCCCGGCGTGACGGGCTGGGCGGTCGGCGACGAGGTGTGCGCGCTGCTCGCGGGCGGCGGGTACGCGGAGAAGGTCGCCGTCCCCGCGGGCCAGCTCCTGCCGGTGCCGAAGGGCGTGGACCTGGTGACGGCGGCGGCGCTGCCGGAGGTCACGGCCACGGTCTGGTCGAACGTGTTCATGGTGGCGCACCTGCGCCCCGGCGAGACGCTCCTCGTGCACGGCGGCGCGAGCGGCATCGGCACCATGGCGATCCAGCTCGCGAAGGCCCTCGGCGCGCGGGTCGCGGTGACGGCCGGCGGCCCGGAGAAGCTGGAGTTCTGCCGTGAGCTGGGCGCGGACGTGCTCATCGACTACCGCGAGCAGGACTTCGTCGAGGAGGTCCGGCAGGCCACGGGCGGTGCGGGGGCCGACGTGATCCTGGACATCATGGGCGCGAAGTACCTGGACCGGAACGTGGAGGCCCTCGCGGTCAGCGGGCGCCTCGCGATCATCGGGATGCAGGGGGGCGCCAAGGGCGAGCTGAACATCGGCGCGCTGCTGCGCAAGCGGGGGGCCGTCATGGCCACGTCGCTGCGGGCGCGGCCCGTCGCAGAGAAGACCGCGATCATCGCGGCTGTGCGGGAGCATGTGTGGCCGCTGGTCGAGGCCGGGACGGTGCGGGCTGTGGTGGATCAGGTGGTGCCGTTGCGGGAGGCGGGGGTTGCGCATCGTGTGCTGGAGGAGGGTGGGCACCGGGGGAAGGTGGTGCTCAGCGTCTAGGGGCGGCCGGGCGAGGCCCGGGCCGGGGCGTCGGCCGGGCCCCTGCCCGGGGGCGGGGTCTCACCCGGGCCCGGCCCGGGGCCTGGGTGTCGGGTGGGGGTGGGTGGTCCTCGCGGGGGCGCCCCAGTCCCGCCCCTTCCCGTAACCCGGGGGGGGGGGCCCCCCCCCCCCCCCCCCAAAAACCGGCCCCCCCCCCCGGGGCCAACAACCCCCCGGGGGGGGGGGAGCGGGGGGGGGGGGGGGGGGCGAACCCCCC